>JBOGIE010000034.1:0-15069 GCA_050742435.1 Acidimicrobiales bacterium
CCGGGAGGCCGAGGAGCTCGCCAAACACCGCCCCGTCCAGGCGACCGGCGGCGGCCAGGCGCTTGGCCATGGCCGGCAGGTGGCGCCCGCCCTTGTAGACCACCACCGCCTGGCTGCCGTCGGCCAGGGCGCCTCCCATGGCGTCCGGGCCGTCCAGGGCGGTCACCAGGGCCAGGCGCTCGGCGTGTTGCAGCACGACGGTGCCCGACCGGGCGGCCAGCTCCTGGAAGGCCATGATGCCGGGGACCGTCTCCACCCGCGCCCCCGGCCGCAGCTCCCGCACCCGGGCTGCCACGGTGGAGAAGGTGCTGTACACGTTGGGGTCGCCCAGGGTGACGAAGGCCAACCGCCCGCCGGCGTCCAGGCCGGCCACCACCTCGGCGGCCACCGCGTCGACCGACGCCTCGGCCCGGCCCATGGTGACGACCACCCGCTCGACCCGGACGTCGGGGCAGGCCTGGCGGACGATCGACTCGGCCCGGCCCACGGCGTCCACCGCCGAGGAGGGGGCCAGCACCCGGTCGGCCTCCCGGACGGCCCGCACCGCCCGCAGGGTCATCAGCTCGGGGTCGCCCGGGCCCACGCCCACGCCGACCAGCACGCCGCCCCGGCCTGCCTGCTCGGTCATGTCGGCCCTCGGGCCCGCGGTCATTGCCTCTGGCAGGCCGACCTCTGGCTCCCTTTCGGTCACAGTGGCGCTGGCCGCACCGGACTCGCACCGGCTCGTCGGCCCGACAGACGGAGGCGACTCTACCTCCGCGCCGGAGGGCTCACCCCATCCTGAGCTTGACCATGGGGCTCTCCCGCTGGGACGGCCTCACCGTGGAGTCCACCTTCCGGAGGGTCACCCGGGCCCGGATCTCGTCGGGGTCCGGGATGGAGCCCACGTCCTCGTTGAGGTCGGCGGCCCGGAACGTCTTCTTGACCCGCCGGGAGGTGGTCTCGTTCTTGCCCGGCTTCACCGGCTTGTTGAACAACGGCGTGAGGAACTCCAGCGTGTCGTCCCCACCGGCGGTGGCCGGGTCCTTGGCGTGGGTGTCGTCGCCGATCAGGCGGCACTCCTCCTCGTAGGCCTGCTTGTTCTTCAGGTCCGTCTGGCTCCACAGGATGTCGTAGCGGACGTTCACCGTGGCCTCGTCGCCCTTGACCTTCACGTCGAGCTTGATGGGACTGATCCTCGCCATGCCGCCTCCCCCGTTTGCTTCGTGGCCGAAATGTAGCGGGCGCCGCGATAGCGCGACGGCTCGCTAGCCTGCCCCCACGCCCGCCGTCCGCACGCTTGTCGTCCTCCTGGTCCTGTCGGCGCTGTCCGCCTGCGGCGGCGACGGCGGCGGCGCCCGCGATCCACTGGACCCGGTGGGGGCGACCACCGCGCCGGCGGGGGGCGCCCGCCCCCTGGTGGTCCTGGTCCGCTACGGCGGCCTGGCCGGCACCAACGACCGGGTGTCGGTGGACACGGCCGGCCACATCACCATGATCAGCGACCGGTCGCCCACCCCGGCCACCCGCGTCCTGGCGCCCCAGGAGCTGGCCAGCCTGCGCACCGCCCTCGAACGCTCGGAGATCGCCACCCTGGAGCGCAACTACCTCGACCCGAGGGCGGCCGACGCCTACCAGTACGACCTGACCTACCAGGGCGTCACGGTCACCGCCGACGAAGGGGTCCTGCCCCCCACGCTCCGGCCCGTGGTCGACCAGCTCACCCGGCTGATCCCGGCCTGACGCAGGCGGCCACCACCCGCTCGGCCGCGTGCGGGTCGGCGCCCAGGTGCTGGTGGACGTAGGTGGCCAGTAGCGCCGGCCCGGCGAACCCGGCCCGGCCGGCGCCGGTCCGCCCCGACCAGTCCAGGGCGTCACCGGGCGGGTCGAGGGTGGAGTAGTGGAATTCGTGGCCCCGGAGCTCGGTACCGGCCGGCCCCAGGGGCGACGGGCGGCGCAGGCGGGCCCGGCGGTAGCCGAGGGTGAGGCGGTCGGTCATGCGCCCCTCGGCCGGGACCACCCCGGCCAGCGGTCGGCCGTCGAGCGACCGGGACAGCCACAGCAGGCCCCCGCACTCGGCCCACGTCACCATCCCGGCGGCGATGCGGGCCCGCACGTCCTCCAGCAGCGGGCGGTTGGCGGCCAGGCCGGCGGCGAACTCCTCGGGGAACCCCCCGCCGGCGTACAGCCCGGCGGCCTGCTCGGGCAGGCGCGGATCGACCAGGGGGTCGAAGGGGACCAGCTCGGCCCCCGCCTGGGCCAGCAGCTCGAGATTGTCCGGATAGGTGAAGCTGAACGCCGGCCCGGCGGCCAGGGCCAGCACGGCCCGGCCCTGGGAGCGGGCGGCCGGCGGATCCGCCACGGTCTGCGGCGGGGCCGAGCGGGCCAGGGCCAGGATGGCGTCGAGGTCGCAGTCCCGGGCGACGGCCCCGGCCAGCACGGCCACCGACCGCCGCACCCGGTCGGCCTGTTCCACGACGGGCACCAGCCCCAGGTGGCGGTCCCGCCAGGCGTAGTCCGGATCCCGCCGGAGGGCGCCCAGCACGGGAAGGCCGAGCGGCTCCAGGGCCCGGCGCAGCAGCGACTCGTGCCCGTCGCTGCCCACCCGGTTCAGGACCACGCCCGCCACGGGCACGGCGGGGTCGAAGGTGGAGAAGCCCTGGACCATCGCCGCCACCGACGCCCCGACGGCGGCGGCGTCCACCACCAGGACGACCGGCGCCCCCAGCAGCCCGGCCACCTGGGCCGTGCTGGCCTCCGGCCCGTCCGGGTCGCCGGACCCGTCGAAGAGGCCCATCACCCCCTCGACCACGAGGACGTCTGCCCCCGCGCCCGCCCGCCCGGCCAGGGGCGCAACCGCGTCCACCCCGCAGATCCAGGCGTCCAGGTTCCGTCCCGGACGGCCGGTGGCCACGGCGTGGTAGCCGGGGTCGATGAAGTCGGGGCCCACCTTGGCCGCCCCCACCGCCACCCCCCGCGCCCGCAGGGCGGCCATGAGCCCGGTCGCCACCGTGGTCTTCCCGACCCCCGACGACGTGCCGGCCACCACCACCCGGGGTCCGAGGCGAGCCACGCTCCACGGTAGGCCAGGAAGCCGAAGGGTCATCGGAGCAGGTCAGCGGTACCGTGGAGGCCGTGGACGCCGGCTTCGCACTGCCCGTTTTCGCAGTCGTGGCCGGGCTGATCTCGTTCAGCTCGCCGTGCTGCCTGCCCCTGCTGCCCGGCTACCTGTCCTACGTGTCCGCCCTCCCGGTGTCGGAGCTGGGCGACCGGCAGGCTCGGATGGTGACGCTGCGGGCCGCCCTGCTGTTCGTGGCCGGCTTCACCGTCGTCTTCACCGCCCTGGGGGTCGTCGCCCAGCTGCTGGGGTCGGTGTTCCTGGCCAACGGGGGGCCGGTGGTGCGGTGGTTCGGCGTCCCGATCATCATCCTCGGCCTGTCGACCATGGGCGTCCTGCGCATCCCGTTCCTCATGCGGGAGAAGCGGGTCGACCTGGCCAAGGTGCCGCGGGGCACGCTGTGGGCCTTCCCCATGGGCATGGCCTTCGCCGCCGGCTGGGCCCCGTGCCTGGGGCCGGTGCTGGCCACCATCTACGCCACCGCCGCGGTGAGCGGCACCGCGGTGTGGGGCGCCATCCTGCTGGTCCTCTACTCCGCCGGCCTGGGCGTCCCGTTCGTCCTGGTCGCCCTGGGCTTCAACCGGGCCCAGCGGTCGCTGGGCTGGCTGCGGCGCAACGGGCGGCGCATCGAGATCGCCGGCGGGGCCCTCCTGGTGGTGGTCGGCTTGCTGTTCGTCTCCGGCCGCTGGCAGGGTTACTTCCAACCCCTGCAGCGCTGGTTCGCCGAGCACGGATGGCCGCCCGTATGACCGATACCTCCTCCGAGACCCCGGGCACCGCACGCGATACGCCGGCCGAAGACGAGGGCGAGGGCGTCCCGCCCGCCGTCGCCGGCCTGCGCCGCACCCGCAAGGTCCTGTGGATCGCGGTGGCGGTGGCCGTCCCGGTCGCCATCCTGGTGCTGGTCCTGGCCAACGGCGAGCCGGCCGCCACCCGGGCGGTCCGGTCGCCCCTCGTCGGCAAGCCCGCCCCGCCCATCGAGGCCACCACGGTCGACGGGCAGCCGGCCACCCTGGCCGACCTCAGGGGCCAGTGGGTGGTCGTCAACTTCTTCGCCACCTGGTGCGTCCCCTGCCGCCAGGAGCACCCGGACCTCGTCCGCTTCTCCGAGGCCCACAAGGCCGCCGGCGACGCCGCCGTCCTGGGCGTCGTCTACAGCGACAACACCCAGGCGGTGAGGGAGTTCCGCGACAAGGAGGGCGGCGACTGGGCCATGCTCGCCGACCCCAAGGGGCGCATCGCCCTGGACTACGGAGTGGCCGGCGTGCCCGAGTCGTTCCTGATCAGCCCGGACGGGGTGGTGGCGGCGAAGTTGCTGGGCGGCGTCCGGGCCGGCGACCTCGAGCAGCTCCTGTACCGAGCCAAGACCGGGCAGTAAGCGCCGCGCCCGCCAGCAGGAGCACCACGCCCGCCACCACGACCGGCGTCCGGGCCCCGCGCCCCGGCCGGATCGTGACCGTGCCCGAGACCAGGTCGACGATGTTGTTCACCCGGTTGCCGCGGGCGGTGTCGGGCCACACGACGGTGACCTCCCCGGGCTGGGACACCACGGCCAGGTGGCTGCCCAGCATGATGTTGTCCCCGTTGAACGAGCCGACCATGGAGTCGAAGGACCGGTCGGAGACGGTTCCGGTGACGAATGAGCGCCCGCCGTCGGTCGACGTGGCCACGACCACCGCGGCCTGGACGTCCTCGGGGTCGCGGCTGCGGTCGTAGAAGGCCACGTCGACACGGCCGTCGGGCGCCACGCCGATCCCCGGCAGGAACTGGCCGCCGGTGGACGGGCCCAGGGGCAGGGGCGGCGACCAGGTGGCGCCGCCGTCGTCGGACCGGGCGAGCACCACGTCGAGGCCCGTCTCCCACGCGGCGTAGATCCGCCGGCGGGCGGCGTCCAGGGCGAAAGCGGGGGCGGGCGCCAGGTCGATCAGGACCCGTTGGGAGGGAACGATCCCGTCGGCCACCGTCGTCGCCGGCGCGAACGTCGACCCTCCGTCGACCGACCGCCACGCCACCAGCCGCCACCGCCCCGGCGGCGGCGGCCCCGGACGGCCCTCGTGGCCCGACTCGTACGTCGTCCGGTCCTCGCCCAGGTCGAGCGCCCCCACGAACACCTGGCCGCCCGGGGCCACGAGGAGGGTGGGCTGGACGGCCAGCCGCGTCGGTTCGCTGACGCTGACCGGCGGGGCGAACGTACGCCCGCCGTCGTCGGACCGGGCCAGCACGATGGGGTTGGGCGGGGGCCCGAAGCCCAGGAACTTGGTGGCCCGCTCGTCGCCGGCCTGTATCCACATGACCAGCACCCGGCGACCGTCGACGGCCAGCCGGGGCTGGAAGGTGAGGGGGCCGGCGACCTGGACGGGCGGGCCGTCCGGGGTCAGGTCGGTGGTGAACCGCTGCAGCCACAGCCCGGTGGGCAGGTTGAACGGACCGCCGGTCGGTGTGTGGACGACGACCAGGCTCCCGTCGCCGTCGAAGGCCACTGCCGGCCAGAAGCAGTTGGTCGCCCCCGGTGCCAGGGGCAGGTCGAGCCGGCGCCACGCCTCGCCCCCCGTGGTCGACACGTTCAGCGTGCAGTTGAGCCGGGGGGCGTCGACCCGCCCGGCGGCCACCAGTACCTCCGGGCGGTGCGGGTGTACGGCCACGACCGGCGACGTGTTCACGTTGATGGCCACCTGCGGGTCGTCGCTCACCGCGTGTGGCGGGCCGGCCTGGAGCGACGTCTCCCGCCCTTGGGCGCCCAGGACGACGGCCAGGAGGCCGGCCAGCGCCACCACCGGGCCCAGGAGGCGACCGAGCCGGCTGTTCACCGGCCCGAGACTAGGACGCGTGTCCCGGGATCCAGCGTTGCGGGCGGTACCGGAAGTAGGCCCACACGCCCAGCGAGACGGCGCAGAAGATCCCGAAGACCACCAGGACGTCCACCGTGATCTCCCCGGCGGTCTGCCCGACGTAGCCCGAGGTCGGCGTGAGGAGCACGTGGACGGTGATGAACACTCCGGCGAAGAGCAGTGCGGCCCACACCAACCGGTTCCAGGCCCGGACCTTGGGCCCGTCGAGGAAGCGCATGGGGAGCATGGCCACGGCCAGGGTCTCGACGCCCCAGAGGAAGGTCATCACCAGGAACGCCTCCAGGCCGATCCAGAGGAGGCTGGCGTCGGGCTGAGCGGCCGCATCCGACACGGGCACCCGGAGGAACCAGGCGGCCAGGCTGAGGGCGAGGGCCCAGGTCCAGTTGGCGGCGACGAGGCGGCCCTGGCTTCTCTGGCTGAGGGCGCTGGCGAAGGCCAGGCCGGCCAGCGCGCCGTAGAAGTACCCCGGCTGGATGTGCAGCCACCGGCAGATCATCACCATGACGACCGACACGAGCAGCGTGCCGGGCAGGAAGTTGAGCTTCCCCCACTCTCCCGTCCGCCGGTGGATCCCGATGGCGGCCGGCAGGCTCCACCCCGCGCTCATCACGATGAGCGACAGGGAGAAGGCGATGGCGAGGACCACGCTGCTCATGTTCAGGCCGAAGTCCGGACTGAGGAAGCCCAGGGCGATGCCGGCCAGGAGGTTGAGTGCCAGGAACGACACGGTCCGGCTGGCGGTCGACGCCGCCTGCACCGCCCGCCCCGGCATGCGGAACCAGCCCCGGATCTCGTCGTAGTTCTCCTCGACGGCGGAGTTGAAGAGCTTCGACGGGAAGGCGAACAGGAGGATCACCAGGCCGGCCACCGCCGCGCTGGTCGCGATCTGTCGCAGGTCGAAGGAGACCTGGTCAGGGTTGGCGAGCGACGTGGCGAAGCCGGTGCGGTGGATGTCGGCCTCGGTCACCAGGAAGGTGGTGGAGGCCAGGACCTCGTCGCCTGAGGAATTGCACGACGACGTGATCCGGTGCGGGCCGGGGTCGGTGTCACCCGGGACGGCCAGGCTGTCGGCGTCCACGAAGCCGGCCTCGTCCGTGGTGTCCGTGCCGATCCGTACGTCGTCGAGGAAGAAGTACACCTTGCCGCACGGGTAGGGGCCACCGGAGACGTCGAGGCCGACGCCGGGGGGCCCGCTGGGCTGCCCGTCGGGGTTCACCGCCTCCAGCGAGGGCCCGCCGGGCGGCGGACGGGTCGTGGTGGTCGTCGGCGGCGCGGTGGTGGTCGGCGCCGCGCTCGTGGTGGTGGCCGGCAGGGTCGTCGTGGGCGCGGTGGTGAACGGCGTGGTCGTCGGGACGACGACGGGGACGGTCGTGACCACCGGCACCACCGGCGACGTCGTCGTCGTGCCCGTGGGCGGCAGCGTCGTCGTCGTGGTCGTGGTCGTGCTGGTGGTCGTCGTCGTGCTGGTGGTCGTCGTCGTCGGCACCGTCGTGGTGGTCGTGGGGGGCGTCGTCGTGGTGGTCGTCGTGGGAGGCGGCACCGTCGTCGTCGACGTGGTCGTCGTGGTGGGCACGGTGGTGGTGGTCGTCGTCGTGCTGGTGGTCGTCGTGGTGGTCGTGCTCGTCGTGGTGCTCGTCGAGCTGGTGGTGGTCGTCGTCGGCATGGTGGTGGTCGTCGTGGAGGTGGTCGTGGTGGACGTGGTGGTCGTCGACGTGACCGTGCTCGATTCGTTGGGGGCGTTGCACGCGCCGGTCACCGGCTGGTTGTTGGCGTCGCCGCTATAGGACGCGATCCACCGGTAGACGCCCGGCTGCGTCACGTTGACCGGGGTGGCGTTGTACGTCCCGTTGCCGGTGACGGCGACGGTCGACGAGGAGAAGGGGGGCAGGGCGCAGGTGGCGTCGTCCGGTCCGAACACGCGGAAGGTGATCTCGCCCGTGGGGTTGAACCCGCCGCTCAAGGTGGCCGAGTCGGAGACCGTCAAGCCGGACACCGATGCCTGGGTGGTGAGGGTCGGGACGGCCCGGTTGACGACGACCGCCTCGTCGGGGTCGTCGCACGGAGTGGTGATGAGGGTCTCGTTGCTCTCCCGGTACTCGGCGACCCACCGGTACGTGCCCGCCGCGGAGGTCACGAACGATCCGGACTGGTACTCGCCCGGGCCGTCCAGCGGCACGACGGACGTGAAGATCGGCGTCGAGCAGGTGGGGTCGTCCGGCCCGAACAGCCGGAACCGGACGTCGCTGGTGGACCCCACGTCGCCCGTGACGGTGGCGGTGTCGAAGATCGACCCGCCCACGGTCACGTCGGGCGAGGCCTGGGTGGTGATGGCCACGGGCGTCTGGGCGGCGATGGCCTCGGAGAACTCCGAGGTGTTGAGGAAGCGGGTGTCGGTGGCGGTGGCCGTGACCCACCCTGGGTCGGCGGTCACAGGGATATTGGCGGTGAAGGCGACCGGCCCGCCGTCGATGGTCACCGTCGTCGAACCGAGGTAGGTCTCGCCCTCTCCGAAGCCCGAGGGGTCCGGGGCCTCGTTGGCGTAGAAGTCGACCACGTACGACCCCTCGATTGCGTCAAGCACGCCCTCGATGGTGATGGAGCCGTCGCCCACTGTGGCGGACGCGAGATCCGGGAAGTTCTGCAGCTCGTTCGGTCCGGAGTCGCCGTCGCCCTGGTCGTTCGGCGTGACGCCGTCGTCGGCCAGGTCGATCCCGAGGTCGCCGTTGTCGTGGATGCTGTTGCCCCGGATGGGGTTGCCGTCGTTGTTCGTGAAGAGACTCTCGACCACGGTCACGCCGTCGTTGCCGTTGAAGGCGATGACGTTGCCCTCCGCCGGATCGGGCCCGCCGACCGTCGCCGCCGGCAGGCCGACCTGGGCCAGCGGGGTGAAGCCGCCATCCTCCACATCGGTGAAGCCCGGTGTGGGGACACCCTCGATCCGCACGCCGGAGCCCTGGTTGCCCAGGGGGGCGCCGGTGCGGGTGACGCCGATGAAGTTGCCCTCGATCCGGGTGTCCGTGCCGCGGTCCTGGATGCCGTCCTCGGTGTTGCCGGAGATGACGTTTGCCGCCCCCGGTGTGGTGCCGCCGATGAGCACGTCCAGGGTGAAGCCGAGCTCGATGCCCACGCTGTTGGGAAGGGCCATGTCGCCGCTGGCCGTGGCGCCGATCACGTTGCCCTGCACGGTCAGGCCGATGACGTCGAAGGCCTGGATGCCCTCCTCGAAGGCGAACCCCTCCGCGGGGACGCCGTTGCCCGAGATCACGTTGCCCTGCCCGGGCTCCGTGCCGCCGATCAGGTAGTTGGACCCCTCTTGGATGACGATGCCCCCGCTGTTGCCCAGGGCGCTGGTCCCGGTGGCGTCCGTCCCGATGAAGTTGCCCTGGATGACCGTCCCGGTGGAGTCGAAGATCTCGATCCCGGTGCCGAAGCCGAGGTTGCCGGAGATGACGTTGCCGGCCCCAGGCGTGCTCCCCCCGATGGTGGCCGGGCTGTTCTCGAGCTCGATGCCCGTTCCGTTGCCCACCCGGGTGCTGCCGGCGGTGTCGGTGCCGATGTAGTTGCCGAGGATGACGTTCTGCACGGTGGTGGAGTCGGCGTAAATCCCGACGTCGTTGCCCGAGATGACGTTGCGGTCGAGGGAGTCGGTTCCACCGATGCGGTTGTTGCCGGCGGTGATCCCCATGTAGACGCCGGTGTCGTTGCCGGCCGGGCCGTCCTGGTGGTCGATGCCGATCCGGTTCCCCTCCACCACGTTGAGGCTCCCGGTGATCGACACGCCCTCGTCGTCGTTGTGGACGATCACGTTTCCCCCACCGATGGTGTTGCCGCCCCCCTCGGCCCGGATCCCGATGAGGTTCGGCCTGGCGACCTCGTCGGCGCCCAGCCCCACCCAGTTGAGCCGCACGCCGTTGTTGTCCGACAGCAGCACGATGGCCTGGGCGAACTGGGTGAACGACAGGCCCTGGACCAACGATCCACTCGACCCTGCGTCGAACACCAGCCCGTCCCAGACGGGTTGCTCCACGTCGGACACGAACCCGAGCTCGCCCCGGATCTCCACGACCGGCCGGTTCACTTCGGCATAGCCGGGCTGCTCGGACGTGGCGTCGATGCTGACCGGTTCGGTGATCGGCGGAAGCTCGCTCTCCAGGAAGATCGTGACCGACTGGTCCGGCTCCTGGTCGGTGTTGGTCGGGATGGCGATCTGGAAGACGATCTCGTCCACGCCCGGCATGCCGTTGGCATGGATGATCGCGTCGCGCAAGCTGCCCGGCCCTGCGTCGTCGGGGTTGGTGACGAAGATCGTCGCCGCTTGAGAGGTGTCGACGCCCGCGAACAGCACGCCCGCGACCACGACCATGGCCAGGGCCACGCGCGCGGCCCCGAAGCGTGCTCTCCAAGTCACCCGCGTGGTCCTCCGAGCACGCACTGTAGTCGGCTGCCCCGGCGCTGCTGGCACCGGGAGAAGCGGTCTAGGAGGACCTGGTGATCAACTGGGCCAGCTCGCCGACGGCCACCATGGCCGGCGACGACGGGTCGGCGTCCATCGGCGCCACGCCGAGGTGGTCGGCGTCCTCGATGGCCCGGTCCTCGGGGATGGTGAACATCTCGACCCCGAGCTCCTCGCCGATGCGCTTGGCGTCGACGTCGCTCACCGTGCGGTTGGCGATGCCGATGATGCGCTGGACGCCCAGCTCCTCGGCCAGCCGGCAGGCCCGGCGGGCGATCTCCACTGACTTGGCGCTGCCCTCGGTGACGGCCAGGACGACGTCCTGGGGGCCCGGCTTGGCCCAGATGAGGTCGTTGAGGCCGGCCTCGAGGTCGGCCAGGACGATGCGGTCGTCGGCGGCCAGCTCGCCGAAGAACTGGCGCGTGGTGTTGTGGGAGCCGCAGCACAGGCAAGCGCTGGACGGCCGCTCGATCTTCCCGGTGGCCACCAGCCGGATGCCCTCGGGGGCGTCGATGCCGTAGCGGCCCAGCAGCTCCTCGGCCTCGATCTTGGGGTCCTTGTGGGTGTGGCCGGCGTCGAGGAGGGCATTGAGGATGGGCTTCATGTCCTCGACCTCCTCACGGGGCACGCCCAGGGAGATGCCGAGATTGGGGTTGGGATCGGCGTCCATGGCCACGACCTTGTGTCCCTGGCGGGCCAGGTGGCGGGCCAGGGCGCCGGAGATCGTGCTCTTGCCCGAGCCGCCCTTGCCACAGACGGCGATCTTCATACCGGTACCTCCTGGTTCAGGAAAAGGGTTGCGAGTCGGCGGATGGCGGCGAGGGCCGGCGAGTCGGGGCAGGCGTCGAGGGGCGCGAGCCCCTGGCGCTCCGCCTCGGCCAGCTCCGGGTCGAACGGGATGCGGATGCGGGCGGGCAGGCCCGGGTGGTCGGGCTCGTCGCGGAAGCGGTTGGCGACGATCGTGAGGCGCCGGTCCTCGACCATGGGCAGGAGCCGGCGGGCGGTCATGGCCGACCGCCAGGCCGGGCCGACGACCACCGCCACGTCCTCGGAGAAGGCGTGGTAGCGCTCGAACGGCGTGGTCGGGCCCGCCTCCAGGTCGGCGATGACGTCCCAGACGGGCTCGCCGATCCCGAGCAGCAGGTGGACGAGGGCGGCCACCGACTGCTTGGCCGCCAGCTTGTCGACCGTCGGCCCGTGGGCCGCATTCGACGCGGCGCCGAGCTTGCCCAGGCCGAGGAACCGCACGCCGTCGGGAGCGACGGTGGCGAAGCGCTCGACCACCTGGATGGGGGTGATGTCGCCGGTGAGCTGCCAGCCGTAGATCGACCCGGGATGCTTCTCGATGGCTTCGGGTGGCAGCCCCGCCTCCGTCGGCGGGAGGCCGAGGCTGATGGCCAGGCCCGGGTTGGTGTCGAGGTCGCAGGCGAAGACCTTGCGCCCCTCGCGGGCCAGCAGCCGGGAGAGGGTCGACGAGATGACCGTCTTGCCCGCGCCCCCCTTGCCGATCACCGCCAGCCGGATGCCGAGCGCGGCCCGAGCCGATTCGAGCGTGGCCGGGTCGACGCCGGCCACCTCCGCCTGGGCCCGCCGGACATAGCCGGCCAGGTCGACCTCGTGCTGCTCCTTCTCCGGCGCGGCGCCGGGGAAGGCCCGGGTCCAGGTGGCCAGATGCCGGGCGTAGCTGCCGGCCTGGCGCTCGAGAGCCAGCCACGCCGGGGGGTCGGAGGCACGGGCGGCCAGGTCGTCGAGGACCACGAGCTGGCGCTGCATGCACTGGATGGCCCAGTCCTCGCGCCTGGTCAGCTCCCTCGGCTCCCCCACGACGTCGACTCTATCGCTCGATTGTCAATACTCAATGCCCTTCTTGGCCTTGATGCCCTGGTCGTAGGCGTGCTTGACCTTGCGCATCTCGGTGACGGTATCGGCCACCTCGACCAGTTCGTCCGGGGCGTCGCGGCCGGTGATCACCACGTTGGTGCGGGACGCCCGGTTGCGGACGCCGTCCACCACCCGGGCCACGTCCACCCAGCCGTACTTCACCGCGTAGGTGAGCTCGTCGAGGATGAGCAGGTCGTAGTCGCCCGAGGCCAGCTTGGCCTCGGCCACGTCCCAGGCGTGCCGGCCCTTGGCCGCGGTCTCGTCCAGGTCGGTGGACTCCCAGGTGAACCCGTCGCCCAGGGTGTGCCACTCCACGCCCAGGTGGTCGGCCAGCTTGCGCTCGCCCGTCTTCCACTTGCCGCTCTTGATGAACTGGACCACGCCGACCCGCCAGCCCCGGGCCCAGCCCCGCCCCATCACCCCGAACGCAGCCGAGGACTTCCCCTTCCCGTGCCCGGTGTTGATCAGTACGATCGACTCGGGCCGTGGCACAGCGGCGAGCCTATGCCGAGCCCGGCCTGACAAGGGGGTGGCTCGGGATGGGACGTCGCAGGTTGGTGGTGCTGGTCGCGCTGGTGGCGATGGTGGCCGGCGCCTGTGGTGGAGATGACGAGGACGAGCCGGCGCCGCCGCGGCAGACCGCGCCGGCCGGCGTGTACTTCGGCGCCGTCGGCATGGCCACCGACCGGGTGGCCGTGGCCGTCGACCCGCCGGACGGCGGCGGACGGCAGCGGGTGCGGGCCTTCGTGGTCGACGGCGAGCCCAACGGCGACGCCGAGTGGTTCGACGGGGCGGCCGAGGGCCTGAACCTGCGGCTGACGTCGGCCAGCGGGAGGGCCCGCATGAACGCCACCATCGAGCCCGCCCAGGTGCACGGGACGGTGACGCTGGCCGACGGCCGGGAGCGCCACTTCCACACCATCCCGGCGACCCACGGGGCCGGCATCTACGACGTCACCGTGTCGGCCGACGGGCGCTACAACGGCACCGCCACCGACGGCTCCCGGCTGGAGGGGCGCCAGGTGGGGACGTTCGTGGAGGGGGTGCTGGTCACACCGTCCGGCGAGCGGCACAGCTACCGGGTGGCCGACCTGTCCCGGGCTTACGACTACCAGCTCACGGGCGGCGCGCCCGACCGGTACACGTTGATCGTCTCCCGGTACGGCCTGGCCCAGCTCGGGCGGGGTGGCGACGGAGTGAAGACCGGGGCACCGGGCCCCAACATCATCGCCCTCGACCTGGGCGCCAGCAGCATCACCAGCCCGGGCCTGTACTACGGCAAGGTGGCCATGGGCACCGATCAGTTCGCCATGCAGGTGGACGAGCCCTCGGGCGGCAGCCGGCGGGTACGCGTCTACCTGTCCGACGGCGAGCCAGAGCCGGAGGGCGACATCGAGTGGTTCACCGGGACAGTCGGGGGCAACAACCGCTTCGAGCTGACCTCGGCCAGCCGCAACGCCCGCATGCAAGGGGAGATCGCCGCCGACTCGGTCCAGGGAACGGTGACCCTCCCCGACCAGCCGGCCCGGCCGTTCTTCGCCGTCCCCGCCGGCGACGGGGCGGGCATCTACGAGGTCACGGTCACTCCCGACAAGAAGTACACGGGGACGGCCGAGGACGGCACCCGCCTCGAGCTGAGCCAGGAGGGCGACGTCGTTCAAGGCACGTTCTTCCTCCAGGACGGGCGCCGCATCGGCCTGCTGGCCTACGACCTGACCCGCGTCTACGCCTACGGCGTGGAAGGCAGCAAGCCGGACACGTTCCTGGCCTTCGCCTCGCCTGGGGGCCGGTACCTCATCGGGCGGAGTGGCGACGTGCGGGGCGGGACGGCGGGCAACAACATCATCGGCCTCGACAAGGCCTGCTGACCCTCCCGGGGACTAGGCTGCCGCCTGCAGCGCAGGGAACCCGGTGCGAATCCGGGGCTGTCCCGCAACTGTCACCGAGGAGCAGACCCCACGCAGTGGCCACGGCCCGAGAGGGCGGGAAGGCCGGGGCGAGCGTCGATCCGGGAGCCAGGAGACCTGTCTGCACGGCGTAGTGCCGGATGAAAGGTCGCGTGGACGTCTATGGAGATGCAGGTTCGCTACCGCCAGGAGGGTGGCCGTCCCTTTCCGGTGCTGGTGTGGCGCGCCGGCCGGCCCCTGCGCATGGTGGCCTCCGCCCCGCATGGGGGCGGGTTGGGGGTGCGCCGCTGGATCGTGAACGCCCAGGTGCCGGCCAGCTACGGCCGGCGTGACCCCGACCACCACCTGACCCGGCTCGGGGTCTCGCTGGGACTGCCCGGGCGGGGGGTGGGCATGCTGACCGCGGCCGACGTGCGGGCCGTCTCCTGCACGGGGGACGGTGGGGTGGAGGTGGCCGCCACGGTGGGCCTGGGCCACCCGACCTGGGCCGCGGCACCGGATGCGGTGCGCCCGGTCAGCCTGGTGGGGACCGTCAACCTGGTCGTCGTCCTGCCCGAGCGGCTGTCGGATGCCGCCCTCGTCAACGCCGTCGCCACCGCCACCGAGGCCAAGGCCCAGGCCCTGTGGGAGTGGCGGATCCCCGGGACCGGCACGGCCACCGACGCCGTCTGCATCGCCTGCCCGGACGAGGGCCCGGCCGCCGCCTTCGGGGGGCCCCGGTCGGTGTGGGGGGCCCGGCTGGCCCGAGCCGTCCACGCCGCCGTCCTGGGCGGGTTGGCGGACCGGCCGTGATCACCTTGGTGCTCGGGGGCGCCCGCTCCGGGAAGTCCGCACTGGCCGAGCGCCGGGCCGGGACCGGGCCGGTGACGTACGTGGCCACCG
>JBOGIE010000035.1:0-14825 GCA_050742435.1 Acidimicrobiales bacterium
GCCACCCAGTACCCGAACCCCAGGAGCTGGCCGTACAGGAGGATGGTGCCGAAGAACACCAGCCCCTCCCGGGTCGACTGCTCCTCCGACCGAGGGTCGAGGGCGCCGACCTCCAGCGGCTCGGGGGCGAGGGCCCGGCGGGCCACGTCGGCGCTCACGCCCGCCTCGGCCAGGGCGGCCGCCACCTCGACCTGCCGGTTCGCCTCCTGGACGAGGAAGCCGAGGCGGTCGTCGAGCTCCTCCTCGACGACCAGCTGGCCGTCGCCCACGGCCACGTCGAGCTCGCCGGAGCCGACCAGGCGCCCGGCCTGGCCGGCGTCGGCCAGTCGGCGGACGTTCACCCTCACGTCGTCGGCCACGACCGCCGCCACCGCGGGCAGCCGGGCGGCCAGCTGCTCGGTCTCGGCGCCGAACACCCCCACGTCGTAGGTGGTAGGGCCGTCGTCCCGGATCAGTCCGGGCAGGATGGCCACCGTGAGGATGATCAACAGGCTCACGCCCGTGGAGATGCGGAACGCCTTGGACCCAAGCCGCTCCCTGACCTCCCGCCCCGCCACCAACCGAACGACCTTCCCCCGGGTCACCGGGACACGACCTCGCGGAACAGCTCGGTCAACGACGGCGCCTCCCGCTGGAACAGGCGCACCCGACCGGCCCGGCGAGCGGCGTCGAGCACCGCCTGGTCGTCGGTGCCTGGGACCAGCTCGAACACCAGCTCGTCCCCGTCCTGGCCGACCACCTTGGCCCCGTCCAGGCCCTCGGCCCACGCCCGCCCGGCGCCCTCGACCGCCACCCGCAGCTGGTCGGCGCCCCGGCTGCGGCGGACGTCGTCCACCGCCCCCGAGGCCACCACCCGGCCCTGGTCGATGATGGTCACTTCGTCGCTGAGGCGCTCGACCAGCTCCAGTTGGTGGCTGGAGAACACCACGGCCGTCCCCTGGTCGACCTGCGACTGCAGCACGCCGGCCAGCACGTCGACTCCCACGGGGTCGAGCCCGCTGAACGGCTCGTCCAGGACCAGCAGCTCGGGGGTGGTGACGAGGGCGGCGGCCAGCTGGGCCCGCTGCTGATTGCCCAGTGACAGCTGCTCGACCGGCTCGGTGGCCCGCTCGCCCAGCCCGATGGAGTCGAGCACGGCCGCAGCTGCGCCTCTCGCCTCACCGGCGGCCATGCCCGACAGGCGGGCGAAGTACGCGACCTGGTCGAGGGCCGACATCTTGGGGTACAGCCCCCGCTCCTCGGGCATGTAGCCGAAGCGGCGCCGGTCGGCGGCGGTCACCGGCGCGTCCTTCCAGCGGACGTCACCGGCGTCCGGCTCGGCCAGGCCCAGGGTGATCCGCATGGCCGTGGTCTTGCCCGCCCCGTTGCGCCCCACAAATCCGTGGATGCGCCCCGGGTCGACGGTCATCGACAGGCCGTCGAGGGCCAGCACGTCGCCGTAACGCTTCGTGAGTCCGATGAGCTGCAGCATGGGGGCGTTCCGATCGGCGGGCGGAGAGCCGACAGTATCCGCCGTCCTCAGCGGGCCAGGGCGCGCACCACCGTCTCCAGCGGGCCCCGCCGGTGCCGGGCCAGCCACGCCGCGGCGGCCACGGCGAAGGCGGTGAACACCACCACGACCAACGCCACCTGTACGGCCAGGGGCGGGTCGGCCGCCGCCCGCCACGGGAAGACCAACGCCTGGCCCAGGGCCAGATGGGCCAGGTAGGCGGTGAGGGCCGTCTGGCCGAGGGGCACGAGCGGCCTGACCACGGCCGGCCCGACGCGGGCCAGGATCAGGAAGCCGGCCACGGTCGCCACCGCGGTGGCCGAGGCCAGGACGTACCAGGCGGTCTGGTTGCTGTGGGCCGCGCTGTCGAGGAAGGGCCAGCCGGTCACTGAGTAGGCGGCGGCGACCAGCGGCTGGGTGACCGCCACGGCGACGCCGCCCACCAGCAGCCGCCGCTGCGTCGGGGCGTCGTCCAGCCGCTGGCGGACCAGCCACGCCCCGACCAGGACGAAGCCGGCCCAGCCGACAACGGGGTACCCGCCGGTCCAGAGGATCTGGCCCAGGATGGCGCCGGCGTCGAGCAGCTCGCCGTAGGTCGACGGCTGCCCCGCGCTTCGCAGCCCCTGCTCGCCCACCGCCGCCACGACCAGCGACGGGAGCAGGAAGGCCAGGGCCGCGCCCGGCAGCAGCCAGCGGGTGGGCATCCGGCGGGCAAGCGGGAAGGCGGCCAGGAGGAGCCCGTAGTGGGGGAGGATCAGGTAGACCCGGTCGACCAGGGGCCACACGAGCATCCCCACCGCGAACAGCACGAGCCCCCGCCGGACGAAGGCCAGATCCGACGTCCCCCGGCCGGCCAGCAGGCCGGCGCCGACGCCCAGGAGCAGGCAGAACAGCGGGGCCGACCGCCCGTCGGCCGCGTTGTCGACCGCCTGCAGCCACCCGGGGTCGCCCGGTTGGCGGGTGGCGGCGAAGTGGGCCAGCAGCATGCCCCCGAACGCCAGCGCCCGGGCGACGTCGATCCCCACCAGCCGGGTGGCGGCGCGAGGACGGGCCGGTGCGGCCAGCGTGTCCACGTCACTACCCAACGCTCCCAAGCTTGGATATTCCTGGGAACGAGCTGAAGGTTCAGGCGCCTCGGCGGGCAGGCAGGGGGTGGATATGGGGGATCAGCTCGAGCATCTTCTCGTCGAAGGGGAGGAGCCGGCCCGACGGCATGGCGATGGCGTGCTTGGGCGCCAGCTGGGTGACGAACTCCACGTCGTGGCTGACGAGCACCACCGTCCCCTTGAAGTGCTGCAGAGCGGCCAGCACCGCCTCCCGGGAGGACGGGTCGAGGTTGTTGGTGGGCTCGTCGAGGAGCAGGACGTTGGCCTTGCCGCCCACCAGCCGGGCCAGCGAGAGCTTGGTCTTCTCCCCGCCGGAGAGGGTGGCTGCGTCCTGCGACGCCACGTCGCCCTTGAGCCCGAAGTGGGCCAGGATCGACCGCAGCTCGGCCGCGCTCTGCCCCGGCGACGAGGCGGCCTGCATCACCTCCAGGACGGTGTCGCCCGGCCGGATGTCCTCGTGCTCCTGGGCGTAGAAGCCGATGGTGACGTTGGTGCCCAGGCGGACGGTGCCGCCGTCGGGCTGGTACAGGCCGGCCAGGCAGCGCAGGAGCGTGGTCTTGCCCGCCCCGTTGACGCCGACCACGAGGAAGACCTCGCCCCGGCTCACGGTGAAGTCGATGTCGTCGACGATCACCTCGCCGTCGAACGCCTTGACCAGGCCCTCGACGCGTAGGACCACGTCGCCGGCCCGGACCGGGTCGGGGAAGCGGACCTTGAGCGGGCGCCGGCGCACGGGCGGCAGCTTGGTGGCCTGCTGGTCGACGATGCGGCTGATCCGCTGCTCCAGGTTGCGGCGCTTGCGGGCCGCGGTGGCGTTGCCCTGCCGGAACTTGTCGGCGGTGGCCTTGAGCCGGTCGATCTCCCGCTGGGCGTTGGCCGCCTCCCGCTCGATCGTCGCCTCGCGCTCGGCCCGCTTCTTCAGGAACACGCTGTAGGTGCCCCGGTACTGCTCCAGCCGGCCCTGCTCCAGGGCCAAGACCCGGTCGATCGACTCGCTCATCAGCTCGATGTCGTGGCTGACGACCAGGACGGCGCTGGGCGACGTCCGCAGGAAGTCCATGACGAAGAGCTTGGCCTTGGCGTCGAGGTGGTTGGTGGGCTCGTCGAGGATGAGCAGGTCGCCGCCGGCCAGCAGCAGGCGGGCCAGTTCCAGGCGCCGGCGCTGGCCGCCCGAAAGGGCGCCGACCTCGAGCAACAGGGTCTCGTCGTCGAGGTCGAGGCCGGCGGCGATGGCCTCCGCCGTACGCTCCAGGTCGTAGCCGCCGGCCAGGCGGAAGCGCTCCTCCATCTCGGTGTAGCGGTGGACGGCCCGGTCGAGGGCGTCGGCGTCCTCGGAGACGTTGGCCTTCTCGATCCCGTCCTGGGCCGACAGCACCTGTTCGTGCAGGGTGTGCAGCCGGCTCCCGGCCAGCAGGTGGTCGAAGGCCAGGACGTTGCTGACCTCCACATGGGGCGCCGCCTCCTGGGCCAGCCAGCCGTAGGTCCCCGGCAGGGTGATCTCGCCCCGCACCGGCGCCGCCTGGCCGACCAGCGTCTTCAGCAGCGTGGTCTTGCCCGCTCCGTTCGGCCCGACCAGCGCGACCTTCTCCCCTTCGCCGATGCGGAAGGTGGCGTCGTCGAGCAGGACACGTGCGCCTATCTCGATGCGGAGGGAGGAGACCTGGAGCGTCATTGGGTGGGCTGGCCTTCCGTCGAACCAGTCCGGACGTACCTGGGCCAGCGGCCAGTCTACGACAGGTTCAGGCGGCAACCTGGCGGGTGCAGAAGGCGCACACCGAGGCACCCACCGGGATGGAGCTCAGGCAGTGCGGGCAGTCCCTCGTGGTCGACTCGACGTCGGGCTCGGTCTTGCGCCGGGCCATGAGCGCGTTCACCGGCTTGACCACGAAGAAGTAGACGGCCGCGGCGATGAGCAGGAAGGCGATGATGGCGTCGATCACCGCGCCGTAGGCGAAGGTGCCTCCCCCGATCTCGAAGGCCAGGTCGCCGAAATTCGTGTCTCCCGGTATGGCGATCAGGGGGGTCAGCAGGCCCTCCACGATGGCCGTCACCACCGCCCCGAACGCGGTCCCCAGCACCACGGCTACAGCCAGATCGACGACATTGCCTCGAAGAATGAAGGCCTTGAAGTCTTTGAGCATGGCGCCTCCGTAGCATCTGTCCCATGCGAGTTCGCGTGGGATCGTTCGAAGCCTTGCAGAAAGAGGGCCGGCTGGTCGGGAAGGCCGGAACCCATGGGGTGTGCGTGTTCTGGCACGACGGGCGGGCGTACGCATTGGACGACCGGTGCCCCCACATGGGCTTCCCGCTGCACCGGGGGACGGTCGAGGCCGGGCTGGTCACGTGCCACTGGCACCACGCCCGGTTCGACCTGGCCTCGGGCGGCACCCTCGACCCCTTCGCCGACGACGCCCGTGCCTTCCCGGTCGAGGTCGAGGGCGACGACGTCTACCTGGTCGTCACCGCGCCCGACAACCGGGTGGATCAGCTGCGCCGCCGTCTGGCCGAGGGGCTGGAGGGCGGGCTGACCCTGGTCACGGCCAAGGCGGTCCTCGGCCTGCTGGAAGCCGGCGTGCCCGCATCCGAGATCGTGCGGGTCGGGGTCGACTTCGGCACCGCCAACCGGGCCCAGGGGTGGGGGTCGGGGCTGACCGTGCTGGTCGCCATGGCCAACCTCCTGCCCTGGCTCGATCCGGCCGACCACGCCCTCGCGCTGGTCCACGGGCTGGCCTTCGTCGCCCGGGACACCGCCAACCGCCCGCCCCGCTTCCCTCTGACCCCGCTGGGCGAGGGGGCGGATGCGGCGCGGTTGACCGAGTGGTACCGGCGGTTCATCGAGACCCGCTCCGGAGATGCCGCGGAGCGGACGCTGGTCACCGCACTCTCGGCCGGCCTCGACGCGCCGACGGTCTCAGGGATGATGACCGCGGCGGTGACCGACCACGTCTTTGTCGACGTCGGCCACACCTTGGACTTCACCAACAAGGCGTTCGAGGCGCTGGAGCACCTCGGGTGGGACGCGGCCGAGCAGGTGCTTCCCACGCTGACCGGCCAGACCGCGGGGGCGTCCCGGGCCGAGGAGGGCAGCCGGTGGCGCCACCCCCACGACCTGGCCGCCCTGGTGCGGGAGACGGAGGAGCGCCTGCCCACCCTGCTGGCCGCGGGCCGCCCCCACCATGGGGAGTTCGACAAGGTCACCGCCCTGGGCTGGTCGATGGTCGACGACGACCCGTACGCGGTCGTGGCGTCGCTGACCGAGGCCATCGTCGCCGGAGCCACGCCCGAGCAGCTGGGCCGGGCCCTCGCCCTGGCCGCCGCCCTGCGCATCACCCGCTTCCACACCCAGAACGACTTCGGCGACTGGGACGCCGTCCACCACGGCTTCACCTACGCCAACGCCCTGCACCAGTGCCTGGTCCGCCACCCGTCCGACGAGCTGGTGCGGGGGGTGGTCCACGGGGCGCTGCGGGTGTACCTCGACCGGTTCCTCAACGTGCCCGCGGCCCGCTTGCCCGCGGTCGAGGGCGCCGATCTCGCCGACCTCCAGGCCTGCTGGGACGCCCAGGGCGGGGTGGACCGGGCCGGTTCGATCGCCTACGGGTGGCTCCAGTCGGGCGGGGATCCACGGGCGCTGATCGCCGCCCTCGGCCATGCACTGCTGTCCGAGGACGCCGGGTTCCACTGGTTCCAGATCGTCGAGGCCGCGGTCCGGCAGTACGCGGCCTGGCCCGAGGGCTCCGAGGAAGGCGCCCTCATCCTGGCCGGGGCGGCCCGCTTCCTCGCCGCCCACACCCCCACCCGCCGCGAGCTCCCCCACGTGGTGCGGACTGCCGCCCGCCTCCGCCGCGGCGACGACCTCTTCGAGGAGGCCTAAACCTCCCGAACCGGTGACACGTGGTGCGATATACGACACTGTGTGTCACCAGTTCGAGGCGGGCTCGGGGGTCAGCCGGCCTCGCCGTCGGGGTCGTCGCTGATCCGGCGGCGCCACGCCTCCTCGGCCCGGGACACGACCTCCCGCAGCGGCAGGCCGGTGCGACGGGCGGCGCGCGCCGCGTCGTCGTGCTCGACCTTCACCCGGCCGGCGCCCACCTTCACCCGGACCGGTACCCCCTCCACGTCGACCAGACCGTCGACCCGGGCCGCGGGCCAGCGCTCCAGCGTCTGGCCCCGGACGCCGAGCGAGCCGGTCTCGGACACCAGGACGGCGGCCACCTGGTCGGCCAACGAGGGGTCGGCGAGGGCGCTCACCGTGTGCGCGGGGCGGCCCTTCTTCATCACGATCGGGGCCACCCAGGCGTCGTGGGCACCGGCCTCGAGGAGGGCGACCACCGCGTGGGCCAGCGTCTCGCCCGTGGCGTCGTCGACGTTCACCTCGAGCAGGGTGACGGGCTGGCCGGGCCGGGGCCGGGCCGGCTCGTCGGGCACCGCCTCGCCCAGCACGACCTGGACCAGGTTGGGCAGTCCCTCGAGGTCGCGCGTACCGGCTCCGAACCCGCTGGCCTCGATCCGCATGGGCGGCATAGGACCCCATTCCGACACGGTGGCGGCCAGCAGGGACGCACCGGTCGGGGTGGTCAGCTCGTAGGGGATGTCCCGGCCGTAGGTGGGTGCGCCCCGGAGCAGCTCGACCACGGCCGGGGCGGGGACCGGGAGCATCCCGTGGGCCGAGCGCACCATGCCCATCCCGTTGGCGACCGGGCTCGACTGCACGTCGTCGACGCCCAGCACCTCGAGCGCGGCACAGGTACCGACCACGTCGATCACCGCGTCGACCCCTCCCACCTCGTGGAAGTGGACCTGGGCCGGCGGGCGGCGGTGGAGGTGGCCCTCGGCGTCGGCCAGGGCGGCGAAGGCGGCGTGGGCCCGTGCCCGCACTCGGTCGGGAAGGCGGGCCTCGTCGATCAGGCCGGTGATGTGGGCGTACGTGCGGACGACGGCCGTCTCGGCCACCACCACGTCGACCTTGGTGGCCCCAATCCCGCCCCTCATGACCGGCTCGACCTCCATCGACCAGCCGGCCATGGGCAGCCGGTCGAGCAGCGCTCGGACCTCGCCCACGTCGGCCCCGGCGTCGATCAGGGAGGCCAGGGCCATGTCGCCGGCGATCCCGGCGAAGCAGTGGAACCACGCCACGGTGCTCATGCCGGAACGCCTTCCGGGGTGCTCATGCGGCCGGCAGGATCCGCAGGACGGCGCAGGCCGCGCCGAAGCCGTTGTCGATGCCGACGACCGTGAGCCCCGACGCGCAGGACGACAGCATGGCCAGCAGCGCGGTGACCCCTTCCAGCGCCGCCCCGTAGCCGGTCGACGTAGGCACGGCGATGACGGGCGCGGGCGTGATCCCTCCGACTAGGCTGGCCAGCGCACCCTCCATGCCGGCGACGACCACGACGGCGTCGGCCGCGGCCAGCTCGTCGGCGCTGGCCAGGATCCGGTGGACCCCGGCCACGCCCACATCCGGGTTGAGCAGGGGCCGCAGCCCGTGGGCGGTCAGGGTGGCGACGCACTCCTCGGCCACGGGCAGGTCGGACGTGCCGGCGGTGAGGACCAGCACCCGCCCGGGCCGGGGAAGGCGGCTGCGCCAGGCCAGGGTGGACCCTGTCCGCACCGCGCCCGGGTTGCGGGTCAGGGCGGCCTTGGCCTGGGCCTCGTCGGCCCGGGTGAGGAGGACCGGCCCCCCACCCTCCTCGGCCAGCAGCTCGGCCACGATGGCCGCGCACTGCTCGGGCGACTTCCCAGGTCCGTAGACGGCCTCGGGCAGGCCCTGGCGCAGCGCCCGGTGGTGGTCGACCTTGGCGAAGCCCAGATCGGCGAACGGAAGGCGCTTCAGCCGGGCCACCGCGTCGTCGGCCGGCAGCACGCCGGAGCGCACGTCGTCGAGCAGTCGGCGGACTGCAGCCTCGTCCATGCCTGTAAGTATCCTCCGACGCATGCCGACCCCGTACCGTGTGGCGTATCTGGGGCCTCCGGGCACCTTCACCGAGGAGGCGCTGCTCGGCCAGCCCGACCTGGCCGACGCCGAGCCGGTGGCCATGCGGTCCATGCCCGAGGTCCTGGCCGCCACGTCCTCCGGCGAGGTCGACGCCGGTTTCGTCGCCCTGGAGAACTCCATCGAGGGCAGCGTCCTCCTCGTCCTCGACCGCCTGGTCTTCGACCACGACCTGCTCATCCAGCGCGAGGTCGTCCTCACCATCCGTCAGAACCTGCTGGCCCCGCCGGGGATGAGCCTGGCCGACGTCCGCCGGGTGGTCTCCTTCCCGGACGCCATGGCCCAGTGCCGCCGGTTCTTCGCCCAGTCGCTGCCCGACGTGGAGATCGTGGCCGCCAACTCCACCGCCGGCGCCGTCCAGGAGGTGGCCGAGCACCGGCCCCCGGGTACCGCGGCCCTGGGCGCGGCCCTGGCCGCCAAGCTCTACGGGCTGGAGATCCTGGCCGCCGACGTCGAGGACAACCCCGACAACAACCAGACCCGCTTCGTCCTCCTCTCCCGGTCCGGCATTCCCGCCCCCACCGGCCACGACAAGACCAGCATCGTCTGCTTCCAGCGCGACGACCGCCCGGGGAGCCTGCACGCCATCCTCGGCCAGTTCACCGCCCGCAACATCAACCTGACCAAGCTCGAGTCGCGGCCCACCAAGCACAGCCTGGGCGACTACTGCTTCATCATCGACCTGGAAGGCCATGTGGACGACGAGGTGGTGGCCGACTGCCTGCGGGATCTGCGGGTCCAGCTGGCCGGCGTCAAGTTCCTGGGCTCGTACCCGGCCGCCGGTGAGCACGGCCCCGCCATCCGCCGCGACGCCGAGGTGGCCTGGAAGGCGGCCGACGAGTGGATCGCGAACCTACGGGGCCAGGTCGGCCGCTAGCGTCGATTCCGCCGGAGGGATGGCAGAGCGGCCGAATGCGAGGCTCTTGAACAGCCTTGGGCGAGAGCCCCGTGGGTTCGAATCCCACTCCCTCCGCCGACCGAGTTGCTCCGGACGTCAGTCCGACGGGTCGTTGGCGATGAGGTCCCAGTAGCCAGGGTCCTCGATGACGCTCACGACTTCGATCACACCGTCGGCGAGCAGGCATGCCGAGATCACGAGAGGCCCGAAGAAGGACGTCGGCGGGACGGTGACGTAGCGAATGCCTCCCACGCCATCGATGTGCTGTCGCTGGGCCTCGAAGTCGAGCGAGAAAGCGTCTCGGCGCCACGTAGAGGCCCTTGCTCAAAGGCCTCGAAGGAGGGCCGACCTTCGACCGAGCCGCCAGGAGGGAAACGATCTTCCGCCTGCTGGAGAAATGCCGGCGATCGCCGTACCCGGCGACGTGGCATCAGGCGAGCTGATCGCCGTACTCGGCGAGGAGACGCGTGCCCTCAGCCCGGATCCGGGGCGTAGGTTCCGCCTCCTCAGGCGCCAGTACGAACGCCAGCTCGTATGGGATGGTCTCGCCATCGCCCACCAACTGCCACCCGGCCTCGCGGTGCGACAGACGGCTGACCTCCGCGGCGCTGCTCGCTCGAAGCTGCTCGATCACCTCGTCGACCAAGCGGAGCTCTTCGTCGGTGAAGAGCTCCGTTCGCGGGTCACGCAGTGGGACCAGCTCGGCGCTCCACGGTGACTCGAACACATGTTCTAGAATGCCACAGGGCTGAGACAGCGACCGAGCGCCCTAGACGCGGGCGGGTGTCCCGCTCGCCACCGGTTCGGCACCCGCCCCGCCCCGCCTGCGGACGAGGAACCAGGCCAGGGCCACGCCCAGGCCGAGGCCGAACAGGCCGGTCAACACCAAGGTCCAGCCCGGGATGCCGGTCCCACTGTCGCCCGAGGTCGCAGGGGCCAGGGGGACGGTGGAGGTGTAGATGTCCTCCGACCCCGTCTCGCCCAGGGCGTTGCGGGTGTCCTGCCAGACGAAGTGGACGGTCTCGTCGGTGGCGGCCACACCCACGTTGAACTTGCTGTCGACGTTGTTCGACCACACCCCCCTGGACCGGTCGATGCCCCGGTCGTTGACCCGGATGGGCGGCGCCCAGGTCGTCCCGTGGTCGCTGGACGAGGTGTAGTAGACGTCGGAGATGCCGGTGTCCCCGCTGTGGCCGGTGCTGACCAGCGGGTCGGTCGGGCTGTTGCGGAAGTCGTACCAGGCCACGTGCACGGACCCGTTCGGGGCGATGGAGATCCCGGGCTCGTACTGGTTGGCCTTGACCGTCTCGTCGCTGAGGACCACCCGGTCGCTCCACGTGCGGCCGCCGTCGCGGGAGACCCGCAGGAAGACGTCGAGGTCGCCGTTGAAGCCCTGGACGGTGTTCTGGACCTCGGCGTTGGCGTTCCACACCATGTAGACGTCGGACGTATTGGGGTCGGCGGCCAGCAGCGGGGGGTGGCTGGCGCCCACGTTGCCCGGGTCGACGTCGACCGGCGGCGACCACGTCCGGCCCTGGTCGGTCGAACGCCGGTAGACGATGGGCCGGGGCGGGACGGCGTTCGCCGGCAGGCCGGTGCGGACCCAGAACACGGCGTGGACGGTGCCGGCCCTGTCGACGGCCAGGGCGGGGAAGTCGGCGCCCCGCTCGTCGGTGAGGTCGACCGGCGGGCCCCACGTCCGCCCACCGTCGGCGGACGGGGCGACGACGCTCTTGAGCTTCTCCTTGGCGTCGGCGGCGAACACACCCTGGCGCCACCCGACGTACACCCGCTGGGGGTTGCCGGGGTCGACGGCCAGCATGGGGCCCTTGTTGAGCCCCCGGTCCTGGTTGCCGTCCGGCGCCTCGAACACCCGGGAGGTGCTGAAGGTGCGGCCGCTGTCGGTGGACCGGGCCAGGAAGACGTGGCGGGGCGTGGCGTTGCGCACCCGGTTGAGGAAGTCGCTGGCCACGAAGGCCATGTACAGGGTCCCGTCGGGGCCGAAGGCCAGCGTGGCCAGCGGCCCATACTCGGCGTAGAAGCCGCAGTCGTTGAACGGCTTGGTCATCGGGTCCCCGCCCGGGAACCAGCTGCGGCCGCCGTCGGTCGACAGGTGGACGGCGCACGCCCGGTTGCCCCGCACGTCGCTCTCGACCACCGCCAGGTCGCCGGTCTCGGGATGGACGGCGATCTGGGGCGACGAGTGCGACCGCAACGGCGCCGGGTCGTTGGTGACCTGGACCGACCCCGTGGCGCTGACGGCCCCGGCCGGCGCTGCGGTGGCCACTCCCAGGACGGCCAGTAGGACGATGGGACGGAGAAGATGTCTGCGCATGGCCCCCACCTCGCTTGTCGACCCTCTGTGGCGCGGAACGTAGCCGATGGCCGCCGTTCGCGCTCGGGGCCGACGCGTGCCAGACTCGTCAGGCGTTGGAGAGGTGACCGAGCGGCCGAAGGTGATCGCCTGCTAAGCGATTAGGGGGTGTAAAGCCTCCTCGAGGGTTCAAATCCCTCCCTCTCCGCCAACGGCCTCCGACGTGCGGTCTCGACCATCGGGACTGCACGGAGGAGGCCGCGTGACTGTTCATCTGGCGCGCGGGTTTGAGGGCGGGAGCATGGCGGGATGACCGAGACCGAGGCGATCGACAGAGGTGGGTTTCCGGGGATTCATGCCGAGGCGGAGGGGGAGCGGCGCCCGTTCGCGCTGCTCATGGTCCACGGGGTCCTCTTCGACCACCGCGACTTCGCCTCCTACTGCCGGTACTTCTCGTCCCGGGGGTACGACTGTTACGCCTTCGCCCGACGTGGACGTGCTGGAGTCCCGCCGCCCAACGCTGAAGGCGTGCGGCTACGCGACTACTTCGAGGACACGCTGCGCGTGCTCGAAGCGGTTGGCGAGCGTCCGGTCATCATCGGCCACAGCCTCGGCGCCCTCCTGGCCCAGATGGTGGCCGAGCAGGACCGTTGCCGAGCGATGGTTCTCCTCGCCCCTGCACCCCCGCGTGGGGTCGCCGTCCGTCCCCCCGCATCGGCGTTGCCGTTCTACCTCAGGGCCTTGCCTGCCATGGTGAGCGGTCACCCGCACCTGCCACGGCGCGACGTGGTCGCCCGGGTGGCGTTCGGAGCAATGTCGGAGGACTCCCGGCAGGCGCTCTATGAGCAAATGGTTCCCGAGTCGGGACTCGTCCTACGCGAGGTGGCGTCCGGGGTCCCGGTCAAGCGCGACAGGGTGCGTTGCCCGGTGCTCTGCGTGGGCGGCGAGGCCGACGGCGTCTACCCGCCTCGTGTCGTCCGGGCGGTGGCGGAGCACTACGGCGGGAAGTCCCTGCTCTATCCCGATATGGACCACTGGATCATGGACGAAGCCGGCTGGGAGAGACCAGCTTGTGACATCGCTGACTGGCTCGACTCGCTCAGCTAGATCAGCCGTCTCGGTCGGGGTCCTCGTCGTCCTCGGGCTGGGGGTCGGCGATCCACTGGCCTGAGGTGCCCGGGCGCATGGCCCCGATCTTGGTGGACGACTCGTGGCGGGTGTCGAGGTCGTCTTTGATGCAGGTGCAGTTGTCGGTGGCCCGGTCGCAGCCCTCGCAGACCACCCGCCCTTCCTTGTCGTCGAGCCGGACGCCGGCGCCGCACATGGCGCAGACCCCCGTTTCCATGTAGCGCAGGTTGCGGGCCATGGGTCGGAGTGTACGGCCGCCCGGCCCGCTTCAGGTTTGGACCGGCGGCGATTGCTCAACACCTAGAGAGATGGAACGAGCACCGATCGTGTGGGACCGGATCAAAGGCCTGCCCTGGCTGGCCATCGGCGGCGGTTTTCTCGGCTGCCTCCTCCTTGTCGCCCTGGTGGCGCCGTTGCGGAAGGCGGTCGCCACCGTCACCAGCCGGGCCATCCTTCTCGTGGCCTCACCCCTCGCCCCCGGCATCACGGGGTTCGAGGACCTCCCCGACGCCAGCAAGGTGGTGGCCGAGGACGGGGCCGAGGTGGGCCTGCTGGGAGTGGAGCAGCGCGATCCCGTCCCGCTCGATCAGCTCCCGCCCCACGTCACCCGGGCCGTGCTGGCCGCCGAGGACGCCGACTTCTACTCCCACTCCGGCGTCGACCCCAGCGCGGTGTTCCGGGCTCTTGTCAACAGCGCCAAGGGCGACACCCAGGGCGGCAGCACGATCACCCAGCAGCTGGCGAAGCTCAACTACGTGGGCTCCAAGCAGAGCCTGTTCCGCAAGCTCAAGGAGGTGCTCTACGCCTCCAAGCTGGAGAGCAAGTACGCCAAGGACGAGCTGCTGGAGCGCTACCTCAACCAGGTCTACTTCGGGGAGGGCGCCTACGGGATCGCCCTGGCGTCCCAGGCGTTCTTCGGGGTGCCGCCGGCCGAGCTGACCGCCCCGCAGGCCGCCACCCTGGCCGGCAAGATCCGTTCGCCGAACGGGCTCGACCCGTACACCAACCCGGGCCAGGTGCAGTCCCGCCGGGACCAGGTCCTGCGCAACATGTCCAGGCACGGCTGGCTGGGTGGGGGCGAGCTGCAGGCTGCCCTGGGGTCGCCGCTGGACGTCGCCCCCCGCCGCAACACCGGCCGGGGGGTCGGGTCGGCCACCAAGGCGCCGGACTTCGTCGCCTTCGTGGGCCGGGAGGCGGCCAAGATCGAGGCGCTGGGATCGACGCCCGACGCCCGCCGGACCCAGGCGTTCACCGGGGGATACACCATCGAGACCACCGTCGACCTCAAGGCCACCGACGCCGCGGTGGAGGCGGCCCGGGCCGTGTTGGGTGCGCCGGGCGACCCGACCACCGCCATCGCCTCGGTCGAGCCGGGCGACGGGGCCATCCGGGTGCTGTTCGGGGGGCTCGACCCCGAGCTGGAGTTCGACCCTGCCAGCCAGGGCCGCCGCCAGCCCGGGTCGTCGTTCAAGCCCTACGTCTACCTGGCCGCCCTGCGGGAGGGCATCGACCCCCGCAGCCGGTTCGACTCCGGCTCGCCCCACACCGTGCGCTGCTCGGGGGCGCCGTGGACCGTGCGGAACTTCGAGGGCGAGGGCGGCGGCCAGATCACCGTCGACGACGCCATGACCCGGTCGGTGAACGTGGTTTTCGCCCAGCTGATGGGCCGGGTCGGGCCGGGCGAGGTGGCCGAGGTCGCCCAGCGGGCCGGCATCCCACGGGATGCGATCACCCCTTCCCAATGCGCCATGGCCCTGGGTGGGCTGCGCCAGGGGGTCAGCCCCCTCGACCAGGCCACCGGCTTCGCCACCTTCGCGGCCAAGGGCGTGTCCGCCGAGCCCTACGCCATCACCCGGATCAAGGACCGCCGGGGGCGGGTCGTCTACGAGCACAAGCCC
>JBOGIE010000036.1:0-14167 GCA_050742435.1 Acidimicrobiales bacterium
CTGGAGGGCCTCGACCACCCGGTCAGTCGCCGGGGCGCCTACCAGGCCTACCTCGGGTCGGGGGAGCACGCGGTGCGGCTGCGGGTCCTGGGCGAGGAGGCCATCTCCCCGGGCAAGGTGGGCACCGCCCGCCTGCACCTCCCCGTTCCCGTCCCCCTGTTGCCGGGCGACCGGTTCATCCTGCGGGAGAGCGGCCGGGACGAGACGGTGGGCGGGGGCGAGGTGCTCGACGTGGCGCCGGTACGGGCGGCGTCCAAGGCCCGCCCGTCGCGCTCGGTCGACCGGGTGGTGGCCGAGCGGGGCTGGGTGGCGGCCGACGACCTCGAGCGGATGACCGGCGAGCGCCGGGAGCCGAACGTGGGCCGGTGGGTCGTCTCCCCCGAGGCCCTGGACTCGGCCCTGGCCGAGTTGCGGGAGGCGGTCGAGGGCGCCGGGCCGCTGGGGGTGGACCGGGCCGCCCTGTCCGACCGCCAGCGTGCCGTCCTGCCCCTGCTCGACGGGGTGGTCACCGAGGGCGGACGGGTCCGGCTGGAGGCGGTGGGCGACCCCCTGGCCGGCCATCCCTACGTCGCCGCACTGGAATCGTCGCCGTTCGCGCCGCCCGAGCCCAGCGGGGTGAACCGGGCCGAGCTGGCCGAGCTGGTGCGGCGGGGGCTGGTCGTCGAACGCGAAGGGGTCTACTTCGCCCCGTCCGCGGTCGATGCCGCCGCCCGCCGCCTGGCCGACCTGCTGGTCGAGAACCCCGAGGGGGTCACCGTGGCCCAGGTGCGCGACAGCCTGGGCACCACCCGCAAGCACGCCCTGCCGCTGCTGGCCCACTTCGACGCCACCGGCGTGACCCGCCGGCGCGGCGATCTACGGATCGGAGGGCCCCGCCTGCCTACCCGGCCCGGGCGATGAGCTGCTTGCGCTCCAACTCGTTCAGGCCGCCCCAGATGCCGTGCGGCTCACGGATGGCCAGCGCGTAGTCGAGACAGGGCCGCCGGACAGGGCACAGGGCGCAGATCTCCTTGGCGCGGGACTCCCGTGCCTCCCGCTCGTCCTTTCGCTCCACCTGAGAAGGTGGAAAGAAGACTGCTGCCTGTGGTCCTTTGCACGCCGCCCGGTGCTGCCACAGCTCCTCGACGCGTTGGGTACTCACCGCGCCCCCTTTCCTCCCGGCCGATTACCGTACGCCGCCCGGGAGCACGGGACAAGGGGTCGATTTGCACATAGTGGCTGGTCGCACGCCCGGCGACGTGGGCTTCCAGCCTGGCCGAGCCCCCTCAGGGGCCCAATTTTGCACACTCTCCGGGCCAGGGCCAGGGGCGCCCGGGTGCCCGCCGCCAACAATCAATGCCCGGCGTCTTTGGCGCCTCCCGTCTCCGGTTCCACCTCGAGGAGCAGACCGTCGATGGCGACCACCCGTACCCGCTCCCCGGCCGGGATGGGCGTGGCCCGGTTGGTGCGGGCCCGCCACTTCCCGCCCCGCAGGTCGACCATGCCCTCGGGGTCGATCCCGGTGGTGGCCTGGCCCATCTCGCCGATCATCGACTCGCGGCCGATGGTCGGCGTGGAGAAGCGGGCCCGCAGCATGGCCGTCATCCCCGAGAGGAAGAAGAGGGCCACCCCGGACGACATCAGCACGATCACCAGCCAGGGCACGGCCAGGTCGCCGGGGAAGAGTCGCCAGGAGCCCAGGATCAGGCTGACCACGCCGATCCCGGTCCAGGCGCGGGGCGCCCCGGCCTGGACGTCGACCGAGTAGCCGAAGATGGCCAGGGCGATCAGGGCCAGGCCGAGGAGGCTGGTGGGGAGGACGGCCAGCCCGTAGGCGGACAGGATGAGCGACACCGCCCCGGTGACACCGGCCACGCCGATACCGGCGGTGAAGAACTCGAACACGATCAGGAGCAGCCCGACCATCAGGAGCAGGTAGGCGACGGACGGGTCGGTGGTCAGGTGCAGCAGGCGCTCGGTGAGGCCCAGCTTGGCGAACCGCACCTGGCCGGCCTGCTGGCGGCGGAGCAGCTCGCCCTCGGGGACCACCCGGGCGGTGTGGAGGACCTTGCCGCCCGCGTCCACCCCGTCCAGGCCGACGACGAACTCGCCGAGGGTCGGCGCGGTGGTGCTCACCAGCCCTCGCGCCCGGGCCTCGTCGGTGCCCAGCCCCGCCACCCTCGTGCCCGGCGCCATCCCGGACACCGCGGCGGCGGCCAGGATCGCCGCGGTGGGGCCCGAGGCCGACGCCCCCGTGGGCCCCACCCACACCGCCACCGGCACGGCCGACACGCGGATCTCCTCCACCAGCCGGGCGAACTCCGACCGGTCGAGCAGGACGCCCGAGGTGTCGAGCTGCATGACCAGCACCTCGCTCTCGGACTCGGCCGCCCGGCCGATCGTGCGGCGGATGAAGTCGGCCACCACGGGGTCGATGCGGCCGCTGACCTCGATCACGTCGATGACGTTGGCCTCCTGCCCGGCCTCCTGGCCGTGCGCGGCGGTGGGGGCCGGCGCGGCGAGGAGCAGGAGGACGGTGGCCAAGGCCGGCACGGAGGAGATCAGCCTGCGGATGGGCCCACGGTAACCGGCGGGTAAACAGGGGTCAGATGGCTGCTGACCCCAAACCGGACGCAGACGAGGAGCTCGGGCGGGCGGTCGGCGAGCTGGCCGGCGGCGACGTCGACCGCAGCACCATGGCCCGGGCCGTACGGCTGGCCCGCTCGTCGCTCAAGACGGCGGGGGCCAGGTCCCTGGCCACCGGCCAGTGGCTGGCCGAGACCCTGCTCGAAGCCGTCCCCCACATACCGGTGCGCGACGCGGACACCATGCGGGCCCAGTACGGCGGGCGCACGGGCGACGCCCTGGCGCGGGAGCTGGTGCGCTCGGCCAGCCGGACGACCGCGGGGCTGGGTGCGGTGGCGGGCGCCCTGGCTGGCGCCCACCAGCTGGTGCCAGCCACCTGGGGGGTGATCCCGGCCGAGCTCCTGGTGGAGACGCTGGCCGTGGTGGCGGTCGAGATGAAGCTGGTGGCCGAGCTCCAGGAGGTGTACGGCATGCCGGTCACCGGCACGCCCAGCCAGCGCAGCACGGCCGTGGTCCTGGCCTGGGCCGAGAGCCGGGGGGTGACGGCCCGGACCCTGGCCGAGCCGGGCGGGCTGGCCCAGGCGCTCGGCCGCGGCTCGCGCCGGGAGCTGACCCGAATCCTCCAGCGCCGGCTGACCCGCCGGGCGATGCGGAACATGTCCGCCCTGGCTCCGCTCATGGCCGGCGCGGTGGCCGGCGCCGAGCTCAACCGCCGGGCCACGCGCAGCCTGGGCGAGAAGGTGACCCGCGACCTCTCCTCACGGGCGCCCTAGGGGCGTACGCTCGCGAGGAGGCCCGAGGCGAGGAGGCCCGAGGCGGGGAGGCGCGGCGATGACGATGTATCCGCTCATCAAGGTCCAGCAGCCGGAGCCCTTCGATATCGTCGACCAGCAGGTCCGGGTCGCCGGCGTCGGGACCGGGTTCGAGGCCACCATCGGGCTGCGGGTGCGCGACGGCGAGTCGCGCGAGCTGGCCCGCACGTTCGTGAACGCCGGCGGCACCGGTGTGCTGGGCAACTTCCAGGCCGTCGTCGACCTGCCCGGAGGCGTGCCGTCGACCCCCGACGGCTTCGTGGAGGTCTTCGACGCCAGCGGTGCGGACGTCCCGGCCAACATGGTCGTCGTCCCCGTGGTGTTCGGCGAGCACCTGGTGCCCGGGTACTTCGGGTTCTCGCTGCGGACGGTGGTCGCCGGCGACACCCTCTCCGCCATCTCACAGGAGGCCTACGGCGACGCCAGCCTGTTCCTGCGGATTTTCAACGCCAACCGCAACCAGCTCAGCGACCCCAACCTGATCTTTCCCGGCCAGCGGCTGCGGGTGCCGCTGGGCAGCCGGATCTGACGTTTCCGCCGCCCCGTAGGCTCGAACCGTGGATCCTCGGAGGTTCTGCGCCCAGTCGCGCCTGGTCGTCGTGGCCGGAAAGGGTGGCGTGGGGAAGACCACGGTCACCGCGGCCATGGCCCGGATGGCCGCCGACCACGGCCTGTCCGTCCTCATCGTCGAGGTCGAGGGCACGTCGGGCCTGGCCACCGCCTTCGGGGCCGAGGACCTGAAGTACGAGGAGCGCGAGCTGGCCCCCGGCATCCGGGCCCGGTCGCTTACGCCCGACGTCGCCCTGGTCGAGTACCTGGAGGAGCACGGGCTGAGCCGCATCTCCAAGCGGCTGGTGCGGGGCGGCCTGGTGGAGGTGGTGTCCACCGCCGCCCCCGGGATCAAGGACATCCTGATCCTCGGGAAGGTGAAGCAGCTGGAGCGGGCCGGCGTCGCCGACCTGATCCTCCTCGACGCCCCCGCGGCCGGCCACGCGGTGAGCTTCCTGGTCAGCCCCCGCGGGCTCAGCGAGATGGTCCGGTCCGGCCCGCTGCGGGCCCAGTCCGACGAGGTGCTGGCCATGCTCACCGACCCCACCCGCTCGCGGGTGATGCTCGTGACCCTGGCCGAGGAGACGCCGGTGAACGAGGTGGTCGAGACCGCCTTCGCCCTGGAGGACAGGGTGGGCGTCGACCTGGGGCCGGTGGTGGTCAACGCCCTGTACCCCGTGCTGGAGGGGCTCGACGCCGACCCGGTCGCGGCCGCGGCCGAGGCCGGTGTCGCCCTCGACCGGGACGAGGCGCTGGCCCTGGCCGCGGCCGCCGAGTTCCGGTCGCGCCGGCAGGAGCTGCAGCAGGCCCAGGTCGCCCGCCTGGCCGCCGCCCTGCCACTGCCCCAGCTGCACCTGCCGTCCCTGTTCACCGTCGACCTGGTCCCCGCCGACATAGATCGCCTGGCCGCCGCCCTGGCCGCCGGCATCGAGCGGCTGCCCGAGCGCTCCGGGGTGGCCCGATAGCCGGCCTGGCCGAGCTGGCCGCCGACCGGTCCATCCTCGTGTGCTGCGGGCCGGGCGGGGTGGGAAAGACCACGATCGCCGCCGCCCTGGCCGTCGAGGGGGCCCGCCGCGGCCGGCGGACGGTGGTCGTCACGATCGACCCGGCCAAGCGGCTGGCCGACGCCCTCGGCCTCGACGCCCTGACCGACACGCCGAAGCGGATCGAGGGCGACTGGCCGGGTGAGCTCTGGGCCCTCATGCTCGACCCGCGCAGCACGTTCGACGGCCTGGTCGCCAAGTACGCCCCCGGGCCCGAGCAGGCCGAGGCCATCCTCGGCAACCGCTTCTACCGCAACATCGCCGGGGCCCTGTCGGGCACCCAGGAGTACATGGCCATGGAGAAGCTCTTCGAGCTCCACGACGACGACCGGTTCGACCTGGTCGTGGTCGACACCCCGCCGACCCGCAACGCCCTGGACTTCGTCGACGCCCCCCGCCGGCTCTCCCGCTTCCTCGACAACCGCCTGTTCCGCCTCCTCATGCTCCCGGCCCGCACCGGCATCCGGGCGGTGAACATCGCCACCCAGGCGTTCGTGCGCACCATCGGCAAGGTGGTCGGCACCGAGGTGGTGTCGGATGCGGTGACGTTCTTCCAGGCTTTCGAGGGGATGGAGGAGGGCTTCCGCCAGCGGGCCAGCCGGGTGCTCGCCCTGCTGGCCGACGACTGCACCGCCTTCATCCTGGTCACCGCTCCCCGCCGGGACGCGGCCCGGGAGGCCGAGTTCTTCGCCGAGAAGCTCGGGGAGGCGGGGATCGGGGTCGAGGCGCTCGTCGTCAACCGCATGCACCCCCGCTTCGCACCGGCCACCGAGGGCCCGGGCGAGGCCACAGCCGGCGCCCTGGCTCCGCTCTACCGGAACGTGGCCGAGCTGGCCCGCCTGGCGAACGGGGAGGAGGCCCACGTGGCCGCGCTGTCCGCCCGTCTCGCCGCCCCCGCGGTGCGGGTGCCGGAGCTTGAGACCGACGTGCACGACCTCCCCGGGCTGGCCCGGGTAGCCGCCTATGTGTTCGCCTAGTTCGCCTGGCGGCTCTCCGCCGACTCAGTTGGCCTGGCGGCTCTCCGCCGACCGCCCGTCCTCGCTGGTGAGCGAGGCCGCGGCCTCGGCCACCGTGTCGGTGACGGTCACGATGCGGTCGAAGCCCGTGGTGTGGAGCAGCCGGACGAGGGTGGGACGGTTGCAGCAGACGGCGACGTCGCCCCCGGCTTCCCGGGCCCGGCGGATGCCACCGATGAGCGCCCCCAGCCCGGCCGAGTCGACGAACGGCACCTCCGACATGTCGATGAGGAGCTTGGGCTCCGACGCCAACTCGCCGAGGGCCTCGCGGAACTGGCCGACGGTGTAGGCGTCCAGCTCCCCAACGGGACGGCAGATGGTGTAGTCCTCACGCTTCTCAAGCTCGATGTGGAGCACGAGCAGGATGCTACCCATGGGCCAGGGGCAGTACCCTCCGGAGATGCCCGAGATCCTCGTGGTGAGCGACTCGCCCAACCTCCGGGAAGCGGTCATCGCCGCCATCCCCGACCCCGGGATCACGGTGCGGGAGCTCACCGAGGGACGGCAGGTGCGCCCCGCGGTCGTCGAATCCACCCCTGACCTGGTCATCCTCGACCAGCAGATCGGGGCCATGGGGGGCATGGCCGCCTGCCTCGACCTCCGGCTGGAGGAGGGCGCCGGCCGGCTGCCGCACGTCCCCGTCCTCATGCTCATGGATCGCCGGGCCGACGTCTTCCTGGCCCGCCGCTCCGAAGCCGAGGGTTGGGTGGTCAAGCCGCTCGACCCGCTGCGCCTGGCCCGGGCCATCAAAACGGTGCTCGCCGGGGGCACCTACGAGGACAGCGCCTACCGCCCTGTCACCGTCCCTCTCGGCTGAAGTACCATCGGGAGTTCCGGGAAGTGGCGCAGCTTGGTAGCGCGCAGCGTTCGGGACGCTGAGGCCGCGGGTTCAAGTCCCGCCTTCCCGACAAGGAAACGTGCAGGTCAGGGCGTTGCCGCCCTGGCCGGCGGTCGGCTCAGGAGGCGCCCAGGCCACGAGCAGGCCGCGGGAACTTCATGAACCGCGTCCCGAGCTGCTCCGCCGCAGCCGCATCGGCAGCGTTCGTCGCCTGCGCGTAAACGCTCAGGGTGAGGCGCGGATCGCTGTGTCCCAGCCGGGTCTGGGCCGTGTTCAGGTCGATGCCGTCCTGCACCATGCCGGTGGCGTTGGCCCTCCGTAGGTCGTGAAGACCGAGCCCTTCGAGCCCGACGGCGTCGCCGGGCCCCACACCCGCCGGCGGAAGTGCGAGTAGTCCAAGTGCCCACCGCGTGGAGCGGTGAACAGCCACTCTTCGACGTCGGCGCCGGGTGAGGCCATCGGTGACGTCCTCAGCACTCAGGGGAGATACGACTCGTACGTCGGGAAGCCTGGCCGAAAAGGTAGGGCAGCGAAAGAATGGTCGCGTCGCAGCCGGCGGCGTCCTCACTCGACAGTCGGCGAACCGAGCCCATCCACAACCCCAATCATGTCCGGCGCCGACGAGACCGGCGGGCCAAGTTCGCAGTGAGTTCGTCGCCTGGCTCGGCGCGATGACTTTGGTGATCGCTGCACGTCTGACCTACGACACGCCATGGGCGGTGTCGGACTACGAAAGGAACGCGCCATGGAGATCATCAACTTGGGTGCAGCGGACGGGCTGCCCCCAGTGGAGTGGAACGCCGTGATCGAGAAGCTCGATGCGGGATCGGCACCGGCGCCAGACGCGCACAACGCTCGCACGAAATGGCTCGCGACGATCAACGAGGACGGCAGCGCGCACGTCACCGCAGTCGGCGCCCTCTGGCTCGACGGCACGTTCTGGTTCCAGACCGGTCCGCGCACCCGGAAGGGCCGCAACGTGGCGCGCGATCCGCGCTGCTCGATCGCGATATCGATCCGCGACGCAGACGTCGTCATCGAGGGTGACGCAACGCGGGTGACCGAGCCCGATGTCGTGGCGCGCATCGCGAAGGCGTGGGCAGACGACGGTTGGCCGGCGGAACCCGACGAGGGCGGCTCTGGCATCACCGCCCCGTTCAACGCACCGTCGCAAGGTCCACCGCCGTGGAACGTGTATCGCATCGAGCCACGTTCGGCGACCGTCGTGTTGGGCACAGAGCCTGGCGGCCTGACTCGGTTCAGGTTCTGATGTCAGCGTGCCGGCTTGAACCGGCAGCGACGAGGACTGCGGCGAGGGGCTCGAGGTCTTCGACGAGCTGGTCGAGTTCGTCCGGCTCGAGAATGTCGTAGGCCGGGGCGGCGAGCTCGTCGGTGAGCGATTCGACCCGTTCCGTGCCAGAGCCGCGCCACCGGTTCCGTGGGCAGGGCAGCGTCCGGACCGCGGCGTAGAGGGCCCGCCCATCCGTCCGGGCGCTCGTCCCCGCCTTGGTGACCAGGTCGGCAGCACGGGCAACGCCGGGGGTGTCGGCGAGATCACCGAGGATGGACTCCGGCATCGCCGCCCACCGCCTCACGCCAACGCCGGCAAGGTCGGCGCGGTCCGGGCTCCCCCAAAACGGCACAAGTCGCGCGCTCCATAATGGGCGCCGAGATCGTGATCGGGTGTCCGCGCCGGCCGAAGACACCGCGCTCACAGCACCAGAAGCGGCAGGGCCGGGTCCAGGCGGCGAAGGTCGTCGGCGTCCGAGGTCGCGACTTGCTGTCGCGCCCGCCGGGCACAGATCACGACATGGGCATCCACGATGTCGGCCGTCCCGCTTGCCGCGAGCAGTCGCCCGACGCTGGTGGCGTCGACACGGTCGAGAACGACCACGTCAGTCGTCGGCTGGCGGAGGAGACGGGCGAGACGCGCCTGTCGCGTCGGGGATCGGATCGCCTGCGCCAGAGCACTCGCCGGCACGGTGACGGTGGCGCCGGTTTCTCGAGCTCTGGCGAGCAGGACGACGATGCGCCGGTCGTCCCGGTCCACCGCTACGAGCCCGCCGGCGTCCATGGTGAGCCCCGGCATCAGGCCGCCGAGGTCGTCGGCCCGTCAACGCCCAGGATGGCATCGGCCCAGGCCCTCTCTTGGTCCGAGAGCGCTCCACCGGTCTCCCGCAGGGCCTCGGCCAGAAGCGCGCCCCAACCGGCGACGTCGTCGAGGGCGACGGACACCGCGTGCTGCACGAACCCCGACACGCTCGTCGCGGACCCGGCCTCAACGATGGCCCGGATCCGCTGCAGCTGCGTCTCGTCGAGGGTAACGGTCACCTTCTTCGTCGCCATACCGACCACCATACCTATAGGCGTTGCTCCAACGGTCAGAGCCTCACGCGGCGTGGCCGGCTCGCCGACCCCGCTCCAGGACGAAGTCGCGTCCTCAGGCCGCGGCCAGGCCGCGTAACAGCGCGCAACACCGCGCAACAGCGGGCAAAGAAGGCGCAGCTCGCACGCATGTGTCGACCCGCGCTCGCTGTCGCGGCACCGGCATTCTGGGCACGGCGCGAGGGTGCGATTCCCTGAGTCGTTACTGGGGGCGGTAACGGAGGTGGACGACGCCGCTACGGAATCGGTGCTCGTCGATGAGCTCAAGATCGGCACGCGCGTCCGTCGGCAGTGCGGGGTTGCGCCCGCCGAGCACGACCGGCCAGACGAACAGGGCGAGCTCGTCGACCAGCCCGGCGACGAGAGCCTGTGCTGCGAGGTTCGGGCCACCCACCAAGAGATCCTTAATGGCGGCGGCCTTCAGGTCATGTATCGCGCTGGGGTCGAAGCGGCGTTCGAGCCGAGTCTTCGCGGTGGTCGGCGCGGCCAGGGTCGAGGAGTAGACGACCTTGTCCGCCGCCTGCCATGCGCTCGCGTAGTCGGCCATGAGGTCCGACTGCGCGGCCAGGGTGGAGTCCGTCTCCCACACGGCCAGCGTCTCGTACATGCGCCGCCCGTAGAGGTACGTGCCTGCGGACCGCATGAGCTTGGTGATGAACGCGAAGACGTCGTCGTCCGGCGGAGCCCAGTCAAAGGCGCCGCGCTCGTCCTCGGTGCAGCCGTCGACCGACATGTTCGACGCGTAGATCAGCTTCGCCATGACCGCTCCTCCATCCCAGTGCGCGCCCTTGCCGCCGAGGAGTGCGACCTGCGTCTGGTCGATCTCCTCGACACGAGCACCTAGCTACGATCCTTTCCCTTCCCTTCCGGTCTGTCGGGCCGTCGGCGAGGATGGCATACAGCTCCCGTTTGACGTCCTCGAGCTCGGTGATCAGCTCATAGCCGTGCATGGGTCGCTCGGCGAGAACGACGAGCAGAGCATCGCGTACGGCCCCACGCCGGGCCCGTTGAGACCCACGCTCGCGAGAGCCGTCTCGCTGACCCACGACTCGACCACCTCATTCTCCGTTGTCAGATGCGGTCACCGCGGCGGGGCGCCGGTTCGGGCACGGCGGTACAGTGCCGGCGTCGAGATCTGGCGGAGGAGAGAGGCCTTGTTCCGGTTGCGGCGCCCGCGCACGGTTTACGTCCTCGCGGTCGCCTTCAGTGTCGCCGTCCTCCTCGCCTCGCCGGCCGCCCATGCTGACGTCGACTCGGCCGAAGGGATGGCCACCGGCGTGGTCGTCTCGGGGTTCCTCGGGGCGATCCCGCCCACGCCCACGGTCGCCGTGGTCGCCGACGAAACGTCGACTCCGGCTGCGCTGGGGCCGTTCACGGACACCGCGGCCGGCACCAGCCTGCCCACCTTTCCCGCGTTGTTCTCGACCGGGGCGCTGTCGGTGACGACCTCGGCAGGCGACCTGACCGGCGAGAACCATGCAGGCTTCGTCGAGGCCCGGACCCTGGCCCAGAACGTCAACGCTGGCGCCGGCATGGCGACGGCCACCTCGATCGCCAGCTCCTGCCGCGCCGACGGGAACGGGTCTGCGGGGACGACGGTGATCCAAGGGGGGATGCTCAACGGCCAGCCCTTCGGGAACGGCACCCCGGCCCCCAACACGGTGATCGACGTTCCGGGGATAGGCACCGTCACCCTCAACGAGCAGGTCCGTGGCGATGTCCCCGGCTCGGCGAGCATCATCGTCAACGCCGTCCACGCCCGCTACGCCTCCGGACCGGGTGGCGTCCTGCCCCAGGGTCAGTCCGCCGAGGCGATCGTGGGCCAGGTGGTGTGCCGGGTGTCGGGACCAGATGTGAACGTCCCGACGACCACCACGACGCTTCCGCCCCAGACCGTCACGACCACCAGCGCCGTGCCGACGCCGACCGTGGTGACCACCCTCCCGACCACGGTGCCGGGGAGGCTCCCTGTGACTGGTTCGGAGAGCTATGTGGGGCTCGGCATCCTCGTCCTGGGGGCCGCCGCACTCCTCCGTCTGCTTCTCTCAGGGCGTCCTGAGCCGGGCGGTGGGCACGGGCGCCCCTGACCAGCGCTGACCTGGTGCCCTCGCCAAGACCGGTAGGTTGGCACCACACCTACATCGGAGGCGGGGATGAGGAGTTGGCGACGTTGTGCGGCGGCAATCGCGGCGGGCCCGATCGGGGCCCTCCTGGGCGCCGGCCTGGCCCTGGTCCCGGCGACCACGGTGCAGGCCCAGGTCGTGCAGCACACCCGGGCCGAGGAGGTGGCCGGGCCGCTTCTGGACGGCGCCCAGGTCCGCTCACTGCCGTTCCCCGCGCGGCACGCCGCCCTGTACTGGGCCGGGAACCCCGAGGCCCACGTCACCGTGGCGTTCAGCTCCGACGGGACGACGTTCGGACCGCCGGCCACCGTCGAGCACGACGAGGTGGGCATGCAGCGGAGGAACGGCGAGACCTACGGCACGATCCTGCCGGCCGGCGGGGCGACCGCGGCCAGGGTCACCAGCGACCGGCCCCTGGGCCGCCTGACCATCCTCGCCCTCACCGACGGAGGCACGTCGGTGACCAGGACCGCGGTCCCTAAGGGCCAGGCCGGCGCCCAGACCACCGAGCCCGCGGTCGTCTCCAGGGCAGGCTGGAACGCAGACGAGAAGCTGCGGTTCGACCGCAGGGGCAGGGAGATCTGGCCCCCGGTGTTCCAGACCGTCCAGAAGCTGGTGGTGCACCACACCGCAGGGGCCAACGGTGAGTCGGGCGACGCGGCCGAGGCCACCATCCGGGCGATCTACTACTACCACTCGGTCACCCAGGGCTGGGGGGACATCGGGTACAACTTCCTGATCGACGCCGGGGGCGTCGTCTACAAGGGCCGGCACTCCCACGCCCCGGGGAGCACGGTCGACACCCTGACCGGTGAGAACGCCCAGGCCCAGGGCGTCACCGCCGGCCACGCGTTCGGGTACAACTCGGGCACGGTGGGGGTGGCCATGTTGGGCACCTACTCGACCGTCGACGCCCCGGCGCCGACCAAGGCCACGCTGAGGGACTTCCTTGTGGCGAAGGCGAGCGCCCACGGCCTCGACCCGGCCCGGATCGCCCAGTACACCAATCCCACCAATGGCGCCCAGGCCATGTTCGAGAACGTCCCCGGGCACCGGGAGGTCCCCGACAACGCCACCGACTGCCCGGGCGGCTACTTCCAGGACAACGTCCTGCGCTTCATGCGCAGCGAGATGCAAGGCCTGGCCGGCGTCCCCGACAGCGCACCGCCCGCCGATCCGGCCACGCTCAGCGTCACCCTGAGCAAGCGGTCGGCCGTCCTCACCTGGCCGGCGTCCGCCGGCGACACCGGAAGCGGCGGCGGGGTCAGCGGGCTGGCCGGCTACGACCTGTGGCGGGCGTCCCCCGGTGGCACCCCCATCCGGGTGGGCAGCACGACCGGGCTGACCTACACCGACAGCAGCCGGACCAACAGGGCGACGTACGACTACTACGTCAAGGCCTACGACGGGGCGGGCAACCGGGGCCTGGGCACCAAGGCGCCCCAGCCCGTCTGAGCTCCGCCCGGCCTCTACCCCCCGATCTTGCGGCCGTGGACGTCGCGCTCGATGGCGAACAGGAGCGGCGCCTGCGACTCGACGTAGGGGGAGTACAGGTCGCGAGCCACGAAGCGGGCCAGGATGGCGTCTACAACAGCCTGGTCGGCCTGGTGGCGGGCGTTGAAGAACCGCTCCTGGTGGATGAGGAGGCGGTCGACGCCCATGCCTGAAAGGGCGATCTCCATCTCCTCGGCCATGGCCCCGTTGCCGCTGAGGTAGAACCGCTTGCCCCCCAGGGTCTCCAGCAGCGGGGGGACCGACTCGGTCAGCCGCCCCCGCAGCCCCTTCCAGTCCGGGGCCGGCTGGGACAGGGTGATGTCGTAGGTGAAGTTGGGATAGGCCCCGGCCAGCGCGTCGAGCTCGTCGGTGAGGCAGATGTCCTCCACCAGCCGCAGGCCCCAGTACAGCGTGATGCGGCGCTTGTCGCCGGACTCGAGGAGGTGCCGGATGACGGCGTGGAACGGGCTGATGCCCACGCCCGTGGCCAGCATCACCAGCTCCGAGTCGGGGTCCTTGGGCAGCATGGAGCGCCCGGACGGCCCCCGGAAGTGCAGCGGCGTGGCCGGCTTCATCGAGGCCACGTAGTGCGACAGCGGCCCCTCGGGGAACACCCGGATGAGCATCTCGAAGTTCCGCCCGTTGTGCGGCTGGAACATGCAGTACGGGCTGTGCTGGAGCCCCACACCCGGGACGTCTTCCTGGATGGCGATGAAGTGCCCGGGCTTGTACTCGAACGGCCGGTCGTCGGTGACCCGTCCCTTGATCCTGACCGTTCCGGTGACGGTCAGGCGGTCGACGGACACCACCTCGGCGCGCCGGCCGAAGCGGGATTCCCGCTCCCACATCTTGTCACGCATGGACTCCGGATCGAAGGTGGCCATGGCCGTCCTCCCCTGTTGCTGCTCTACGATCCTACGCAACCGCCCGGTCGGTGGGACCGGGAAGCGACATTTCACGTAGAATGCACTGGACGGGGAAGTCAGTGGGACTTGCTCGCAGTGAAGAGAAGAGAAAAGCGTGGCAACTGGAACCGTAAAGTTCTTCAACTCAGAGAAGGGCTACGGCTTCATCTCTCGTGAGCAGGGCGATGACGTGTTCGTGCACTACTCCAACATCGAGGGCCGGGGCTACCGCTCCCTCGAGGAGGGTCAGAAGGTCGAGTTCGACGTGGCTCCCGGGCGCAAGGGCGAGGAAGCCCAGAACGTACGGGCCATCTGAGCCCGAGGTTCTCCGAACGAGCCGCCGGCCACGGCCGGCGGCTTTCTGCTTACCCGCCGGCCCAAAGGAGATAGATGGGCGGTCAGCGCACCAGCTTCAGCAAGCTTCAACGCGATCGAGA
>JBOGIE010000037.1:0-14070 GCA_050742435.1 Acidimicrobiales bacterium
ACCTCCATCACCGCCTTCGTCGGCCGGGCGGCGCGCGGGCCGGTCGACGACCCGGTCACCGTCACGTCGTTCGCCGGGTTCGTCCGCACCTTCGGCGGGCTGTGGCCCGAGAGCGCGCTCGGCCCCGCGGTCCAGGACTACTTCCGCCAGGGCGCCACGGTCGCAGTCGTCGTCCGGGCCCACACCGCTCGAGCCGCCGACACCGCCGTGCTCACGTTCCCCGACAGCGGGCAAACCCCGCTGGTCCTGCAAGCCGCGTCACCCGGCACCTGGGGCGCCAGGCTCGTCGCCGGCTGCGACGGCGAGGAGCGCCTGGTCGTCGCCGACACCGCCACCGGCCAGACGGAGTCGTTCGCCGACCTCTCCGGGGTCGACACCGGTTCGGCCCTGGTGCGGGTGCAGAGCCGGCCGGAACGGCTGGCGACCGGGCTGGCCGCCACCCTCCAGCCGCCCACCAACGACGGCGATCCGCCCGACGTCGACGCCTACCGGCGAGCCTTCGACGCCCTGGGGCGGACCGAGCTGGTCAACCTCCTCGTCGTCCCCGGCGACCCCGAGCCCGAGGTGGTCGCCGACGCCATGGCGCTGGCCGCCGCCCGCCGCGCGGTGTTGCTCCGCGATCCGCCGGTGGGGTGGGCGACGGTGTCCGCCGCCGTCTCGGGTGCCGCCTCGCCCGCGTTCCTCCGAAGCCCCAACACCGCCGTCTACTTCCCCAACCTCCGCCGGCCCGGCCCCCTGCGCGGCCCGGCAGGGGCGGTGGCCGGTGTCATCGTCCGGAGCGACTTGACACGCGGCGTCTGGAGGTCCCCGGCCGGCCTGGAGGCGAACCTCGACGGGGTCGAGGAGCTCGAGGTGGGTGTCAACGACGTCGACGGCGGCCGCCTGAACCCGCTCGGCGTCAACTGCATCCGCACCTTCCCGGGCGCCGGCCCGGTCGTCTGGGGCGCCCGCACGACCGACGGCGGCGAGTGGAAGTACCTCACCGTCCGCCGCACCGCCCTGTTCGTCGAGGAGTCCCTCGACCGGGGCACCCGGTGGGCCCGGTTCGAGCCCAACGAGGAGCCGCTGTGGGCCCGCATCCGGGCCGATGCCGGCGCCTTCATGGACCACCTGTTCCGCCGTGGCGCCTTCGCCGGCACCACGGGGCGCGACGCCTGGTTCGTCCGATGCGACGGCGAGACCACGACTCAGGACGACGTCCACCGGGGCGTGGTGAACATCGTGGTCGGCTTCGCCCCGACCAGGCCGGCCGAGTTCGTCGTCCTCCACGTCCAGCAGGTGGCCGGCGACCCGCGCAACTGGTGAGCCGAATGGGGGCCGGAGCCACCATCGGTGTCACCGGTTCGAAGGGCTTCCGTAAATACGGCACCGCCCAGGTGTACGGTCCTCTGTACACAGCCTTACGTCGCCCAGCCACGTCCGAGGGGGAGCTCGAGCCGCAGGGAGGACCAAGAAAGTGGAGGACAGCAACCAGCGGGCCGGGATGTCCCGGCGCCGCTTCATCCAGGCCTCGGCGGGGCTCACCGTGCTCATGGCGTGCGGCCGGTCCGCCCGGGACTCCGGCGGCGGCGACACCAACGTCACGTCCACGCTCCTGCAGCCGAGCAGGCAGCTCTCGGGTGACCTGCGGATCCTGCAGTGGAGCCACTTCGTGCCCCGCCACGACCGGTGGTTCGACCCCTTCGCCGCCGACTGGGGACGCCAGGTCGGCGTCAACGTGAGCGTGGACCACATCAACCTGGCCGACATCCCGGCCCGGGCCTCGGCCGAGATCTCGGCCCGGGAGGGCCACGACCTCATCGAGTTCCTCTCGCCTCCGGCGGCGTTCGAGCCCAGCGTGCTGGACCTGACCGACCTCAACCAGGAGGCCGAGCGTCGCTTCGGCGACCAGCTGGAGCTGTGCACCCGCAGCACCTACAACCCCCGGACGCGGAAGTACTACGGGTTCTGCCACGGGTGGGTTCCCGACCCGGGCGACTACCGACGCAGCATGTGGGAGCCGGTCGGCCTGCCCAACGGCCCGACCACGTACCAGGAGCTGCTCGACGTCGGCGGGCGCATCCGGCGGGAGCGCGGGGTGCAGCTGGGGATCGGAATGTCGAACGAGCTCGACTCCAACATGGCGGCCCGGGCCATCATCTGGTCGTTCGGAGGCTCCGTGCAGGACGAGAACGAGAACGTGGTCATCAACTCGTCGCAGACCATCGACGCCGTCGACTACATGACCCGGCTGTTCCGGGCCGCCATGACCGACGAGGTCTTCGCCTGGAACGCAGCCTCGAACAACCAGGGCCTCATCGCCGGCAACCTCTCGTACATCCTGAACTCGATCTCGGCCTACCGCACGGCGCAGACCGCCAACCCCGACGTGGCCGGCGACGTGTTCTTCACCCCCCCGCTGAAGGGCCCCGGCGGCGTGGGCCTGGCCAGCGAGCACGTGATTCCCATCTACGTGATCCCCAGCCACGCCCGGAACCCGGACGCGGCCAAGGAGTTCATCCTCCACCTGCTGGCCAACTACGCCCAGGCCACCAACAACAGCGAGCTCTACACGTTCCCGGCCTATCCCGACACCGTGCCGCAGCTGAACACCTGGCTCGACAACGACCCCTTCGGCTCCCAGCCGGCCAACAAGCTGGCGTTCCTCAAGGACGCCGAGCAGTGGAGCACCACGGTCGGCCACCCCGGGCCGGCCAACGCCGCCATCGGCGAGGTGTTCGACACCTTCATCCTTCCCCAGATGATGGCCCGGGCGGCGCGCGGCGAGATGAGTCCCCGGGACGCGGTGGTCAACGCCGAGAGCCAGATCCGGCCCCTCTTCCAGCGCTGGCGCGACCGCGGCCTGGTTGGCGGCACGCGCTAGGGGGCACCTTGGCGATCGTCGAGGTCCGCCACCTCACCAAGAAGTTCGAAGGAAACGCCTCCGCCGCAGTCGACGACCTGGACCTGGCGACGACCGAGGGCGAGTACCTCGTTCTCCTGGGCCCGTCCGGCTGCGGGAAGACCACCCTGCTGCGGCTCATCGCCGGACTCGAGCAGCCCACGTCGGGCGAGGTGTACATCGGCGGCCTCCCCATGGTCGGGCTGCCGCCGCGGGCCCGGAAGATCGCCATGGTCTTCCAGAGTTACGCCCTGTACCCCCACAAGTCGGCCCGCAAGAACATCGAGTTCCCGCTCAAGGCATCGGGCATGGACTCCGCCGAGCGGGCCAAGAAGGTGGAGTGGGCGGCCGAGCTGCTGGGGATCAGCCGGCTCCTCGACCGCCGGCCCCGGCACCTCTCCGGCGGGGAGCGTCAGCGGGTGGCCCTGGCCCGGGCCCTGGTGCGCGAGCCCGACGTGTTCCTGCTCGACGAGCCCCTGTCCAACCTCGATGCCAAGCTGCGGGCCACCGCCCGTGACGACCTGAAGCAGTTCCAGGACCGGGTGGGCTCGACCACGATCTACGTCACACACGACCAGGTGGAGGCCATGGGGCTGGGGGACCGGATCGCCGTCATGTCCGAGGGCCACATCCGCCAGGTCGGCACGCCGCACGACGTGTACCACGACCCGGCCGACACGTTCGTGGCCACCTTCCTCGGCTCCCCGCCCATGAACATCGTCGAGCGCGACGACGTCCTTCTCGGCTTCCGGCCCGAGAGCCTGCTGCCCAAGGGGGTCGTCGAGCCCGACGACGGCGCGGTCACCGTGGCGTTCAACGTCCACCGGATCGAGAACCTGGGGTCGGAGCGCCATCTCGTGGGAACGGTCTCCGGGATCGGCGAGGAGACCCGGGTCATCGCCATGCTCCCGTCCACGGTGTCGGTCGACGTCCCGGTCGACGAGACGTCGGAGTTCGTCATCCGGGGCGCCGACCTGCGGTTCTTCGACAAGGGGTCCGGCCTGCGCACCGAGCGCCGGCGGTTGTAGGCGCCTCAGTGGCTGCGCTGGCACCCGACTCCAAGCGGCGGTACCTGTTCGACCGCGACGGTGTGCTCGCCCCGCTCATGCTCCTGCCCTCGGTCGTCTACATCCTGGCCCTGGTCGCCATCCCGTTCTTCCTGGCCATCGCCTACAGCCTGAGCGACGTGACCGTGGGCGACCCGTCGTTCGACTACGTGGGCCTGCGCAACTTCCGCAGGGTGCTCGACGACCCGGTGTTCCGGCGGTCGCTGACCAACAGCCTGTTCATCACCGCGGTGACGATGGTCCTGGTCCTCGTGCTCGCCAAGATCCTCGCCCTGGTCCTGACCAAGGACTTCCGGGGCAAGTGGGTGGTGCGGTTCCTGGTCCTCCTGCCCTGGACCACCCCGGTTCCGCTGGCCGCCATCGCCTGGCTCTGGATGCTCGACTCGCTGTTCAGCCCCATCGACTGGACGCTGCGCTGGCTGGGCCTGCTCGACGGCAACCTGCACTGGCTGGGCAACTCCGAGCTGGCGGTGGCGTCGGTGATCGCGGTGCAGGTGTGGCGGATCGTGCCCCTGGCCGCGGTGATCATCATGGCCGGGCTGGCCGCCATCCCCCAGGACATCAACGACGCGGCCGAGGTCGACGGGGCCGGGTTCTGGCGCAAGCTGTTCGAGGTCACCATCCCCATGAGCCTCCCGGTCACCGCGGTGGCCACCCTGTTCGGGGCGGTCCTGGTGTTCACCGACATGAGCGTGGTGTTCGTGCTGACTCGGGGCGGGCCGGTCGACGCCACCCAGATCCTGCCCACGTGGGCCTTCTTCCGGGGCATCGCCGGTGGCGACCTGGCCCAGGGGGCGGCGGTGGCCCTGTTCCTGTTCCCGCTCCTCCTGGCCATGGCCATCCTCATCCTGCGCTCGGTGCGCAAGATGGAGGTGATGTAGGTGGACGCCGCCGGCTGGGCCCGGCGCCGGCGCCGGGGAAGGATCGGGCTCTACGCCCTGGTCGCCGCCTTCACCCTCTTCGCCGCCTTCCCGTTCTTCTGGGCCCTGATCACCGCCTTCAAGGCCGACCAGGACCTCTACAACCGGGACAACAACCCGTTCATCTTCAACGTCGAACCCACCCTGCAGCACGTGCGCCTGCTGTTCGAGGGCACGGCCTTCAACACCTTCGTCTGGAACACCGTCGTGGTCGCCGTGCTGGTGGTGGCCATCACCCTGGCCGCCAGCCTCCCCGCCGCCTACAGCCTGGCCCGGCTCAACCTGCGCTGGGGCGGGGCCATGGCCATCGCCATCTTCATGGTGTACCTGATCCCGCCCTCGCTCCTCTTCATCTCCCTGTCCCGGGTGGTGTCCTACCTCGGGCTCCAGGACTCCCGCTGGGCGCTGGTCGTCCTCTACCCCACCATCACCATCCCCGTGTCGGTGTGGCTGCTCATGGGCTTCTTCAAGGGCATCCCGCGCGACATCGAGGAGCAGGCCATGGTGGACGGCTACAGCCGGGTAGGGGCGTTCGTCCGCACCGTCCTTCCCCTCTCCTTTCCGGGCATGGTGGCGGTCGTGGTGTTCTCGGCCACCCTGTCGGCCAGCGAGTTCATCTACGCCCTGGCCTTCGTGTCCCGCACCAGCGAGAAGACGATCAGCGTGGGTGTTCCCACCGAGCTGGTCCGGGGCGACGTGTTCTTCTGGCAGTCGTTGCAGGCCGCCACCCTGCTGGTCGCCGTCCCCATCGCCCTGGTCTTCAACGCCTTCCTCAAGCGCTTCATCGCCGGCTTCACCATGGGGGCGGTGAAGGGCTGAGGCCGCGAGCCGCCCGCCGCGCCACAGCGTGCGGGCTGTGTGCACAATGCATCTATTGATCGGCGGTTCCGATCGGGCGACACTTTCGGCGCGGGGCTGGATCGCCACGTTGGGGCCGCGGCGCAAGAGGGGGGCCCAGATGGCCACAAGAAGGCGACGTTCGGTATTCGCAGGGGTCTGTGCCACCCTTGTGTTGCTTCTCACCGCGGGCGCCCACGCCTGCGTGTTCGGACCGTCGGTCTTCTTCGAGCGATCCGAGGTCAGGGCCGGTGAGTCCGTGCAGGTGGAGGGGCTGAACTTCCGCCCGGACATGCCGGTCGTCGCCCGGCTCAACGCCTTGGACGGGCCGGTTCTCGCCGAGCTGGGCGTCCCCGAAGGGGACCGGCGGAGGGTGTACGGGCCCGTGACCATCCCGGCGGGGACTCAGCCCGGCAACTACGTGCTCGTGTTCACCCAGGCGGGGCCGAACGGCGGGGCCGCCCAGGTCCCGACCCGGGCCCTCGTGACCGTGCTGGGCCAGGGTGGAGCGCCTCCGGTGCTGGGGCGTGAGGTAGGGGTGGCCGGGGGCGAACGGGTGGACCGCATCGCAACCGAGGACAGCGCCATCGGGGCCGGAGCCCTGCTGCTCGTCGGGCTCGGCACCGCCGGCATCGCCATGTTCCTCGGCGGGATCGCCGCGCTGACGGTCCGTCGCCGGGTCCCAGCACCTCGCGCCGAGAACGTGCAGGTGTCGAGGCCCGCATCGTAAGGACCACCCGAGCGAGGGGCTCGGTCGACTGGCGGGCCAGACCGGGCGCGACGCCGTTTACGACTGCAGAACCAACGGGGGTGAGCATGAAGGCCAGGTGGGCGTGTGGGCTGCTGGTCATGGCCGGGATGGCGACGTTCGTCCCGGCGACGGCGGGGGCGGCGGGCGACGGTACGGCAGCGCTGACGAAGGCGGTGCGGGCCAGCGGTGACGACCTCGACCCAAGCCGGCTCTACTCGTCGCCCGACCTGGCCGTCCACCCGTCCAACCCTCGCATCGCCGTCGCCGCGTTCGCCGACCTGCGCTCGCGGGCATGCGGCCTGTTCCGGTCGGGGGACGCGGGGGCCACCTGGAAGAAGCTGGACTCGACGCCGAGCCTGCCCTCGTACCCGTTCTGCATGATCCCCGATGACAGCGCCATCCAGGGCCACGTGGCCTTCGGGCGCAACGGAACCCTGTACTACGCCCTGAGCGGCTGGTCGGTCGAGGACGGCGGATCGGCGGCGGGCTCAGTGAGCATCCTGCTGGGCCGATCCGACGACCTGGGCGACACATGGCAGACGGTTCTGGTCGACAACGCACGGGACAAGCAGGGCGAGGCCATGGAGGGCGTCCGGCCCCTGACCGACCTCGTGGTCGACAGCCAGAGCGGCAACGACGACTCGGTGTACGTCGGCTGGACCAAGCAGTTCCCGGGGGCGACCGGGGCCAACGCCAAGCCGATCCAGGCCATGGTGGCGGTGTCCAACGACGGTGGCCGCACGTTCGCCCCACCGGTACGCATCGCCGACGGCGCCTACACGCCCGAAGTGCTGGCGAGGGCGCGGGAGTCGGCAACCGGGTCGGCGCCCGCGGCGGCCGACACCTACCAGCCGGCGAACTTCGGCAGCGACCGGGTGGCGCTCACCGTCGACGGGGAGGGCGCGGCCTACGCGGTCTGGATGTCGGCCACCTCCTCACGGGTGAGCCCCCGGCCCGCGGTCGGCCACTTCCTGTCGAAGTCGACCGACTCGGGCCGGACCTGGACCGCGACCCAGATCTCCCCGTTCGACGTGACCAACGGGCGGGGTCGGATGAAGCTGGCGTGGAGCCGGCTCGGCAGCCCGGAGGGATCCCTGCATCTCGTCGTGGAGGCCAACCGCTTCCCGGAGACGGTGGACTATGCCGAGGTGTTCCGCCGGCGGTCCATCGACGGCGGGGCGACATGGTCCGAGCGGGAGCCGCTCTCCACCGACCAGCCGGGCAACGGTCGGGGCAAGTACCACCCGAACGTCAGCGTGGCGGCGAACGGGAGGGTCGACGTGGCCTGGTGGGACACGCGCGACGACCCCGGGATCCGCGGCAACGACGTCTACCACGTCTTCTCCGACGACGGGGGTGAGACCTGGTCGGACAACGTCCGGGTCACAGACCGTACCGTCGACCGACGGATCGGCGTGTGGGTGTTCAACTTTGACATGAGCACCGTGCCGGCCGTGACCTCGACCGACACGTACGCGCTCTTCGGCTGGGACGACACCCGCGACACGCCGCCGGAGCTGGTTCGGCAAGGCAGCGCCGAACCCGGCTTCGGGCTGCAGGACATCTACACGGCGGCCGCGCAACACGAGCTGGTCCCGGCCGGGCGCTCATCGACGCCCATCCTGCTGGCCGCGACCATCGGCCTGCTGTCCGGCGCGCTGATCTGGTTGGCGGTCTACGTCGGGCGCCGTGCCGGAGAAAGACGGTCGGCACCGGCCAGACGGCAGGACAGGGAGGCCGCGCCTGTGGGCTGATGGCGTCGATGCCGCCAGCCTCGACAACGATCAAGGCACATTCATCCGACCAATCCAGTTTGATCTATACTCCTCGGCATGGTCGCTGTGCGCCCGGTCGAGGCCCCGCCGGTGGTCCTGCGCCTTGTCGGGCACCCGCTGCGGTGGCGGCTGCTGAGTGAGCTGGCGCGGAGCGACCGCCGGGTTCGAGAGTTGCGGGCCCTGGTGGATGAGCCCCAGAGCTTGGTCTCCTACCATCTGGGCCAGCTCCGGGAGGCGCGTCTCGTGCGGACGCGTCGCAGCTCCTTCGACGCCCGCCAGACCTACTACAGCGTCGATCTGGCCCGGTGCGCCGAGTTGCTGGCGGGGGTGGGCGGGGCGTTGCATCCGGCTCTCCGGCTGGTCGCCTCGCCCCCGGATCAGCGTCGGCCGGGGCGGCAAGGGACTCCGACCCAGGTGCTGTTCCTGTGCACCGGCAACAGCGCCCGTTCCCAGATGGCCGAGGCGCTGATCGCCCGACGCGCCGGCGGCGGGGTGGTGGCGGTGAGCGCCGGCAGCGATCCCAAGCCGCTGCACCCCAACACGGTCCAGGTGATGCGGGCCTACGGCGTCGACCTGGCCGGTCGCCGCTCCAAGCACCTGAGCGAGTTCGCCGGGCGACGGTTCGACTACGCCGTCAGCCTCTGCGACCGGGTACGCGAAGTGTGCCCCGACTTCGCCGGCCCCCAGGCGACCATCCACTGGAGCATCCCCGATCCGGCCCGGGAGGGCGACACCGACACCGAGTCGTACCCGGCCTTCGAGCGCACCGCGGCAGAGCTCGAAACCCGCATCGGGTTCCTGCTCCAACTGATCGACCACACCAACGAGACCCGGAGGTGAAGCGAAACATGCCCGACCAGATCACGAGCGTCCGCTACATGGTCGACGACGTCGAGACCGCAGTGGACTTCTACACCAGCCACTTCGGCTTCGAGGTGCAGTCGAGCGCCGCTCCGGCCTTCGCCGATGTGAAACGGGGCAGCCTGCGGTTGCTGTTGAGCGGACCGGCCAGCTCCGCCGGGCGGCCGATGCCCGACGGCGCCCGGCCCGGTCCCGGTGGCTGGAACCGGATTCACTTCGTCTGCGAGGACCTCGACACCGAGGTCGCCCGCCTGCGGGGCGAGGGCGTCCCGTTCCGCAACGACGTGGTCACCGGTCCCGGCGGCCGGCAGATCCTCGTGCAGGACCCGGCCGGAAACCTGATCGAGCTCTTCCAACCAGCCGGCCGATAGCCCCCGGCCACGCGGGTCAGGCGACCTTGCGCACCCCCACGTGCACATGGTTGAAGTGGCCGGCCACCTTCCACAGCACCTGGAAGCGGTAGCCGTTGACGACCCTGGTCAGGTCCCCACCTGCCCAGTTCGGCTCGCCCAGGGCCGAGGCGATGCGCTGGGCCGCCTTCTCGGTGGCCGGCGTGGGGTGCTGGATGCCCAGCACCGCCACGTCGAGAGCCCAGGAGTCCGACCGGCTGACGTGGTGATCGGAGTTGGTCCCGCCCGAGGTCCGCCCCCACCAGTCGCTCACGTAGAGGGGTGCGTTGTCGTGGAGGGCCAGCTTGGCCAGGTACTCGACCAGGTGCTCCGTCCCCGCGTTTCGGCCCCCGGGCCGGAACCACTGGTCGGGGCTGACCGGCACGGTGAACGTCGACGCCGCCGCCCGCTCGGCCTTGGCCGGCGACACGCTGTCGCCCCAGGCGATGCCCATCTGCACCCGGGCCGCGGTGACGACTCCGATGCCGAAGAACGTGCAGGCGCCGCACAGCAGGACGGCGACCGTCGTGCGGGCGCGGCCCGATACTCGTTGTGATCCCAACCCTCGCCCCCCAGGCGCCCCCCGGCTCTGCTTGCCGGTAAGTGCGGTGAGGCTATAGCACGCCACCTGTCATGTCCAGGACCGAAATAGGTTCTTTTTGGGGCGGCCGGGGCCAGACTTCGGTGGTAGCCACGTGGCCAATCGCGGAGGATCGGCATGCTGTTCGGCGCCCAGGTGAAGCAGGCGGGTGGGCTGCTGGCCGCGCTGCGCCGGGCCGAGGGCATGGGCGCATCGGTCATGCAGGTGTTCGCCCAGAGCCCCCGGCAGTGGCGCCACCCCGACGGCAACGCCGAGCGGGCGGTGGCCTTCGCCGAGGTGTGGCCGGGCAGTCCCGTCGTCCGGCGGGTGGTCTGCCACGCCCCGTACCTGATCAACCTGGGCACGGCCAACAGAGAGATCTACGAGCGGTCGGGGGCGTGCCTGGCCGAGAACCTGCGGGCCGCGGCCACCATGGGGGCCTCCGGGCTGATCCTGCACGTGGGCAGCCACCTGGGCATGGGACTCGAGGCCCGGCTCGACGCCATCGCGTCCGCCCTCCGGCAGGCGCTCGACGCCTCCGACTGCCCGCTCCTCCTGGAGAACACCGCCGGGGCCGGCGGCACGATCGGCCGTTCGTTCGACGAGCTGGCCCGGGTGATCGAGGCCGCGGGCGCCGACCCCCGGCTCGGCGTCTGCCTCGACACCCAGCACGCCTGGGCCGCGGGCATGTCGTTCGACACGTTGCAGGAGGCCGACGCCCTGGTGGAGCAGCTGGACCGCACGGTGGGCCTGGAGCGGCTGACCTGCCTCCACCTCAACGACTCCAAGGTGGCCCGAGGCGCCGGCCTCGACCGCCACGACAACGTCGGTCGGGGCGCGATCGGCCGGCCGGCCTTCCGGGCCTTGCTCGGCCACCCGGCGCTGCAGGGGCTGTCGGCCGTCCTCGAGGTCCCTGGTACCGATGAGCAGGGCCCCGACGCCCGGGAGCTGCGGGCCGTCCGCCGCCTCCACGCCGAGGGGCTCAGGCTACGGGCGACCGTGCCCCGGTAGCGTGCGGGACGGTGGCTGACGCCCGCCCGCCCTCGCTGTTCCGGTTCGACGACGCCGCTGACTACCGGCGCATACGGGACACGCTGGCGGCGGCGGGCTACGACGACCGGGGCGTGTCCGAGGCCCTGGGCGAGAGCGTGGCGTCCCTGGCCGGCAAGAAGCTCCCCGTCCTCCTCCGCCGGACGGGCGGCGGCGCACCACTGGAGACGCTGATCCGGCTGTTCATCCTCGGCGTGCGGGTCGAGACCGAGGCGGCCCAAGCCGCCCTGGCGCCCATGGGCCCGGAATGGTGGGCGGCCCGAGGACTGGTCACGGTCGACGCCGGCGGCGTGCAGGCCGCCGTGCAGCTGCGGTGCTTCCAGGGCCTTGTCGTCGCCTTCGACTTCCACCGCCGGGGCGGGTCCGCCCTCCCCCCCGACTACGTGATGGGCATCAGCCCCAGCTCGCTGACCCTCGCCGGCCTCACCATCCGGGAACCGAGCCGGTCGAGCCTCGACCTCGGCACCGGTTCCGGATTCCAGGCCTTCCTGGCCGCCGGCCACAGCGACCGGGTCGTCGCCACCGACCGCAACCCCCGCGCCGTGGAGATCGCGTCGTTCAACGCCCGCCTGAACGGGCTGGCCCACGTCGACGTCCGCGAGGGGGACCTGTTCGAGCCGGTCGAGGGCGAGACGTTCGACCTGATCGTCTCCAACCCCCCGTTCATCGTCTCCCCCGACCACATCTTCTACTTCCTGCACAGCGGCATGTCGGGCGACGAGGTGTGCCGCACCATCGCCCGCGAGGCGCCCCGGCTGCTGGCCGAGGGTGGCTACTGCCAGTTCCTGGCCAACTGGACGCAGGTCGCCGGCGAGGACTGGCGGGGCCGGCTGGCCGGCTGGTTCGAGGGCACCGGGTGCGACGCCCTGGTCCTCCGCCGGGGGACGACTCGGCCCGACGAGTACGCCGCCATCTGGATCGAGAGCGAGGAGGGCAACTCCCGCTTCGACGAGTCGTTCCCGGCGTGGATGGCCTACTACGACCGGCTCCAGATCGAGGCCATCGACAGCGGCCTGGTCACCATGCGCAAGCGGGACGGCTCCGGTCCGCCCTGGTTCCGCGCCGACGACACGCCAGACACCATGACGTTCCCCGCCGGTGCGGAGATCACAAGCCGGTTCGCAGCCGAGGATTTCCTGGCCGCCCACCACGAGGACCGGGTGCTGCTGGCCACCGCCTTCCGGCTCTCGGCCGACGTCCGCCTGGACCAGCAGTCCCAGCCGGGTGCGGAAGGATGGGAGATCTTCGCCCTCGAGCTCCGTCGGGTCGAGGGGCTGCACTGGTCGGGCGGCGTCGACGTCGCCGGCGCCTCGGTGCTGGCCGGCTGCGACGGCACCCGGCCCATGGCCGACCTGCTGGCGGACCTGGCCCGGTCGCTGGGGTCGGAGGCCGACGAGCTGGCCGGCGCCTGGCCGGCCACTGTCCGCCGGCTGGTGCAGTGCGGCTTCCTGGTGCCGGTCTAGATCTTCACGTTCTTCTGCAGGTCCCAGCCGGCGGTCACTTCGCGGTCAAGCGTCCCGTCCGGGCGCTGGGGAGCGTAGGCCACCTGGATCTTGGCGAAGTTGAGCGATACCTGGTCGACGGGCACGGCGGCGTCGGCTCCCGACGCCCCCTCCGCCTTGTAGCTGGAGACGAGGAGGCCGCTCATGGTGACCTTGAGGAAGTCCTGCTGCTGCCCGCCCGCCTTGCGCACCGTCAGGAGGGCCGACTTGATGTGCTCGCCCGACGCGCAGGCCAGGAACAGCCGCGGCGACGCCTTGCTCACCCGCGTGGTGAAGCTGAAGTCCTGGAAGGAGGCCTTCCCGGCGCCCCCGCCCCCGCCTCCGTGCGCCGCTGACCCGGAGTTGGACGCGCCCCAACTGAAGCTCTCGATCTCGATCTCGTTCTTGTGCCCCTTGTCAGTGCTCTCGCCGTCGATCCCGTCGAGCTTCAGGAACATGTCAACCGCCATGGGAGACCCTCCTCGGTGATGACGGTGAGGATGAACTCGGCGGTGCCGTCGCCTTGGCGGCTGCGTTCAACTTCGCTTCCAGTCCGAGCGGTAGAAGCTGACACGGTGCCGGGGCCCGGCGGGGATGTTGCGGTGGACCAGTTCGGACAGGCTCTCCAGGTTCATGATCTCCTCCCATCCCACGGGCGAGAACGTCTCGGGGTTGAAGACGTGCTCCGAGAGGAGGGGGTTGGTCAGGGCCTGGGAGAAGGCGTCGATGGCCACCAGCCGGCCCACCATGGGGGGAAGGGCGGAGTTCTTCCGGCCGTCCTCGGCGTAGAGGCCGGGATACAGCTCGACGTTGTCGACGTGGCCGTACACCCGGGCCAGCGCGTCCTGGATGCGCTCATCGCTGCTGATCTGGTCGAAGGCCGTGACCCGGGGGTACTGCAGGATCTCCCGGTAGTCGTTGTAGCTGCGGAGCTTGGCCAGTCGCCCGAGTTTGACGCTGGCCAGCTCGACGGGGAGCAGGAAGTCGGGCGTGTTGAACAGCTGCAGCAGGCCCGCCGGCTGGTCCGATGTCTCGGCGAACATCGCCCCGAGGCCCTGGCCGAGGATCATGTCGTTGTTCCACAGCGACTGGGCGACGGGGATCGGTTCACCGCGGTGGCGGATGGTGGCCGGCAGCATGCTGTGCCAGCGGTAGACGAGGCTGAACTCGACAGTCATCCAGTTGAGCCGGTACCAGTTCTCGTCGGTGAAGGACAGGGGATCGGTGACGAACCGGAAGTGGTACGGCGAAATGTGGTTGATGTACTCGTCGATCACGATCTTCACGACCTCGACCATGACGACGTTCCGCGCCGTCTGGAAGAGCCGCTCGTCGTCCCAGCTCGGGTAGGCGTCGGCCAGCAGGGCGCACAGCCGGTTGTGCTCGCGCAGACAGAGCACGTTCAGCATCACGTACCCCGGCTGCACGTTCACCCGCTCCACCTCCACCCCCATGGCGAAGAGCCGGGCCTTCTTGGC
>JBOGIE010000038.1:0-13988 GCA_050742435.1 Acidimicrobiales bacterium
CGCCGGGCGGCCCGCTCGGCCCGGGGCAGGTCGCCGGTGGACAGGGCGCCGGACGCCGCGAAGTTCGACACCACCAGGTCCCAGTACCGGTCGCCCGGCAGCCGGCGGGCCAGCTCGTCGTAGCGGGCTTCGACGTCGTCCAGGTCCCCGATGAGGTCGTGGATGTAGATCGAGAACGGCAGGGAGAGCCGGAGCTGGTCGAGGTCGAAGAGGACGGCGGCCAGCGTCTCGGCCGGCATGGCGTCGGCCGCGTCCCGGGCGGCGTCGAGGTGCTCGGCCGCGGCCGGGAGGTCGCCGTGGTGCCAGCGACTGATCCCGTAGGCGGTATGGCCGAGGATGGGCGCCACGGCCACGTCGGTGACCCGGGAGAGGTCGAGCAGCTCCTCGGCGATGGGGTCCCCCTGGTCGAACTGGCAGGCCACGTCGAGCCCGGCCCACTCGGCCCACAGGAGGTTGACCAGCTCGGGGGCCCGGCCCAGCTGCTCGGCCAGCTGCTTGCCTCGGATCAGGAGGGGCGAGCCGATGAGGGCGGGGTAGCCCTGGTGGGCGCCGGTCACCGAGACGAGGAAGGCGACAGCCCTGAGCTCGGCCTCCAGGCTGGGGGGATCGGTTCCCGCGGTCCGGCGCAGCTGGGCCGCCCGCTGGAGGAGCTCCTGGGCCGTGGTGTAGGCCAGCCGGCGCACGGCGACGCGGGCTGCCCGTTCCAGGGCGGCCGCGGCCCGGGTGCCCACCCCGATGGGGACGGCCTGCCACAGGTGCTCGGCCAGGATCTCGGCGTTGTCGTCCACGTCCACCAGGGCGTCGGCCACCTTGAGGTGCAGGCGGGCCCGGCGCAGGCTCGACATGTCGTCGACCACCACCTCCCGCACCAGGGCGTGGGCGAAGCGGTACACGCCGGGCTGGTCGGTCACGGGGGCGAGCAGCCGGTGGAGGACGGCCGGCTCGACGTCGTCCAGGCAGGCGTCGAGGTCCCGCCCGGATGCCGCGGCCAGCAGTCCGAGGTCGACGTCGCGGCCGATCACCGCGGCCACCCGCAGCAGGTCGGCCGTGGGCTCGGGGAGCAGGGCCAGGCGCTGGCGGACGACGTCGCGCACGCCGCTGGGGACGTCGCTGTCCGGCAGCCCATGGCCGCCGGCGAGGAGGCGGGCCAGCTCGGTGGTGAAGAACGGGTTGCCCTCGGCCCGGGCATGGATGGCCCGGGTCGCGGCCGGGTCGACCGCGCTGCCCGCGGTCTGGGCCACGAGGGCGTCGGTGGCGTCGCTGGCCAGACCGTGCAGGTGGAGCCGGCGGGCGCCGGTGCTGCGGGTGAGCATGGCCAGGGTGCTGACGACCGTGTCGTTGCGGCCCACCTCCAGCTCCCGCACCGTGCCGAGAATCAGCAGAGGGGCGTCGGCCAGCCGGCCCACGACCGACGTGAGCAGCTCCAGGGACTCCACGTCGGCCCACTGCAGGTCGTCGAGCACCAGCACGACCGGGCGGCTCGTCGCCGACCGCATGAGGAGGTCGGCCACCGCCTCGACCAGGGCGAACCGGGCGGGCATGGCGGCGGTGGGCCCTTCCGGCGCGACCGAGGACGTCGACACCAGGTTGGCCAGCTCGGCAGGCACGGCCGCAGGGTCGGGCAGCGAGCCGACCAGGGCGCGCAGGGGAGGCAGCCACGGCCACAGGGCGGGGGCGGCCCCGCCCTCGAACGTCCGGCCCCAGAGCACCTGGGCGCCCCGCCGGGACGCCTCGGCCCCGACCTCCTCGGCCAGGCGCGTCTTGCCGATCCCGGGCTCGCCCTCGATCAGGGCCACCCGCAGGCACCGGCCGGCTTCGTCCAGGGCGGCGAGGAGCTGGGCCAGCTCGGCGTCCCGACCCACCAGCCGGTCGCTGGGAGGAACGGCCGAAGGCGGGGGCGCGGCGGGGGCCGCGGCCGGGCTCCGCTCCGGTGGGCGGCGGGCCAGATCCAGCGACCGGTCGTGGGCCAGGATGGCCCCCTCCAGGTCCCGCAACGGGCGGCCGAGGTCGACGCCCAGCTCCTCCCGCAACGTGTCCCGGGCGTCGGCCAGGGCCCGGAGCGCCTCGGACTGGCGCCCCGACCGGTAGAGGGCGAGGCCCAGCAACCCCCGGAACCCCTCCTGGAGAGGGTGGGCCTTCACCAGCTCGGCCAGCTCGCCCACCACCGCGGCGTGGCGGCCGAGGGCCAGCTCGGCGGCGATCCGGTCCTCGGTGGCGGCGATGCGGCGGTCCTCGAGGCGGGCCACCAGCCCGAGGGCGAACTCCTTGTCCCGGTACTCCACCAGGGCCGGTCCCCGCCACAGGGCATCCGCCTCCAGCAGCACGTCGCGGGCCTCGGCCGGCCGATCGGCGGCCAACAGGGCGCGACCGTCGTCGGCCAGGGCCTCGAAGCGGCGGAAGTCGACGTCGCCAGGATCGACGGCCAGCCGGTACCCGGGCGGTTCCCACCGCAGCAGCCGGGCGTCCTCGCCCCGGCCGCGGCCCGGCTCCAGCTCGCGGCGCAACCGGGACACGTAGCTCTGCAGGGTCCCCGGCGCCGACGCCGGGGGGTCGTCGCCCCAGACCGCATCGACCAGCGACTCGGCCGTCACCACCCGCCCGCCGGCGGCCAAGAGGACGGCGAGGACCATGCGCGACTGGTTGCCGCCCAGGTCGAGGGCACGGCCGGCGTCATCGAGGACCGCGAGCGAGCCCAGCAATCCGAACTGCACGTGCGACCTCCTGCACTGCGCTCCCAGCCGAGGCCCCTCAGTGTGGCACGGGCCTTTGCAGATGCACCTACCGTGGGCGTTCCGATGATGCGTTTCGGCCTGCTGGGGCCCCTGGAGGTGGTCGACGGCGGCGGGCAGCGGGTGGACGTGGGCGGCCGCCAGCCCCGCATCCTGCTGGCGGTGCTCCTCGTGGCCGGAGGGCGGCGGGTCACCCTCGACGCCCTGGTGGACGCCATCTGGGGCGAGGACCCGCCGGCCTCGGCAACGGGGTCGGTGCAGAGCTACGTCTCCCGCCTGCGCCGACGGTTCGGCTCCGAGCAGGAGCTGACGTGGGACGAGGCCGGTTACCGGTTCGACGTGGCGCCCGAGCAGGTCGACTTCCGGCGGTTCGAGGCCCTGGCCGAGGAGGGCCGCACGCTGCTGGCCGCCGGCCGGCCCGGGGACGCTCGGGCCGTGCTCCAGGAGGCCGAGGCGCTGTGGCGGGGCCCGGCCCTGGCCGACTTTGCCGACCTCCCGTTCGCCGTCGGGCCCGCGGCCCGGCTGGAGCAGCGCCGGCTGAGCGCCACCGAGGACCGCATCACCGCCGACCTGGCCCTGGGGCGGCACACCGCGGTCATCGGCGAGCTGTCCGAACTGGTCGGGGCCAACCCCCTGCGGGAGGGGGTGCAGGTCCAGCTGGCCCTGGCCCTGTACCGCTCGGGACGGCAGGCCGAGGCCCTCCGGGCCCTGGCCGACGCCGGCCGGACCCTGAGAGAGGAGCTGGGCATCGAGCCCAGCCGCCAGCTCCAGGAGCTGGAGGCCGCCATCCTGGCCCACGACCGGTCGCTGGAGCTGCCCGCGTCGCCCCGGCCGGTGGTGTCGGCCCCGGTCGCCTCGGCCGCCCCGGCGGCCGCCCCGGCCCCCGCGCCCACCGGCACCGCCCTGGTCGGCCGCGACCACGAGCTGGCCGCCCTGGTCGCCGCCCTCGAGGAGGCGGCCGACGATGCCCGGTTCGTCGTCATCGAGGGGGAGCCGGGCATCGGCAAGACCCGCCTGGCCGACGAGCTGCGCGGCCTGGCCGCCCGCCGCGGCGCCATCGCCGTGTGGGGCCGCAGCGACGAAGGGGGTGCCGCCCCCGCCCTGTGGCCCTGGCTTCCTCCCCTGCGCACCGTGGCTGCCGAAGCGACGGGCGTGCCGGTCACGGTCGGCCAGCTCCTGTCCGGAGAGGTGCCGATGGTCACCGGCCAGGCCGGGGCCGCCCAATTCGAGCGGTTCGAGGCGGTGGCCCAGCTGCTGGAGGAGGTGGCCGCCACCCGGCGGATCGTCGTCCTGCTCGACGACCTCCAGTGGGCGGACGAGACGTCGCTCGAGCTGCTGGGCTTCCTAGCCGGAAGCCTGCGCCGGGGCGTGCTGGTGGCCGGCACCATGCGCCAGCTCGAGGTCGGGCGCAACGACGCGGTCACCGACGCCCTGGCCGCCATCGCCCGCCGCCCCGGCAGTCGCCGCCTCCAGCTGCGCGGCCTCACCCCGGCGGCCACCGCGGCCGTGCTGGAGGCAGCCACCGACCGGGGCGTGGCCGCGCCCGTGGCCGCCGCCATCCACGCCCGGGCCGAGGGCAACCCGTTCTACGCCATCGAGCTGTCCCGGCTGGTCGACGAGGAGGGCGGCCTGGCCGGCGAGGTCCCGGCCACCGTGGGCGACGTGGTCCGCCGGCGCCTGGCCCGGCTGCCCAAGCCGACCGTCGACCTGCTGGGCGTGGCGGCGGTGGTGGGCCGGGACGTGGAGATGAGCCTGCTGGCCCGGGCGGCCGACCGCAGCTTCGACGAGGTGCTCGACGGGCTGGAGCCGGCGGTGGTCCACCGGCTGCTGGTGGAGGTGCCCGAGCTGCCGGCGGTCCTGCGCTTCAGCCACGCCCTGGTGCGGGAGGTCGTCCTGGAGGACATGACGTCGCTGCGCCGGGCCCGTCTCCACCTCAAGGTGGCCGACGCCATCGAGACCGGTGGGGCGGGCGTGGACGACGCCGAGATCCTGGCCGAGCACCTGTGGCGGGCGGCGCCGGTGGGCGTGGGGAGCCGGGCGGCGGCGGCCCTGGAGCGGGCGGCCGAGGTCGCCCTGCGCCGGGTGTCCTACGCCGCGGCGGAGGAGTCGCTCCTCAAGGCCGTCCAGCTCCGGCGGGCGACGAGTACCTCGCTGGCCGACCAGGAAGCCGAACTGGCCGCCATCTGCCGGCTGCTGGAGGTGGCCAAGGCCCGCCGCTACTTCCAGGGGGCCAGCACGCTGGACATGACCGGCCGGGCCAAGGAGCTGGCCGAGCGCTGCGGCCGGCGCGACGTGCTGATCGACATCCTGTGGTTCGAGTGGTCGGCGCTGGCCACGTCGTGCCAGGGCGAGGCGGCCGCTCCCCTGGCCATGGAGCTGCGGCGGTTGACCGCCGACGACCCCCGCCCCGAGGTGCGGGCCACGGGGCACCAGGTGTACGCCGTGCTGTGCTGGGGCGCCGGCCGCATCTCCGAGGCGGTCGAGCACCTCGACCTGGCCCTCGACCTCATGGCCGAGGGCGAGCCGCCCGCCGACCCCTTCGCCTTCGAACGCAACCTGGTTAGCAACACGTTCTGGATCTGGCACCACGCGTTGCGGGGCGACATCGGCCCGGCCGACGCCTGGGCCCGCTTCGACGCCCTCATCGAGGAGATCCCCGACCGGTTCGCGGTGGCGTCGATCTGCGGCTTCGCGGCCACGACCGCGGTGACCCTGGCCCAGTGGGACCAGGTCGACCGGTACGCGGCCATCGGCATGGAGGCCGACCCCGGGGGCCAGTTCACCTTCTGGGGCGGGCAGTTCCTCATGCAGCGGGGGATCGTCCAGGCCTGGCAGGGGCGGGTCGACGAGGCCCTGGCCACCTTCGCCGAAGGGAAGGCCCGCTACACCGGGATCGGCGGCCGCTCCGCGGTCTCGACCTTCGAGGCCACCGTCGGTCTCCTCACCGCCCTGGCCGGCCGGCTGGACGACGGCCGGGACCTGGTCGAGGCGGCCCGGGACGAGCTCGAGACCTACGGGGAGCGGTGGAACGAGCCGATCGTCCTCCTGGCCGAGGGCATCTGTGCCGCCACCGCCGGTGACCGAGAGGCGGCCGGCGACCGGTTCGGGCAGGCGGTCGAAGTGGCCGGCCGCCAGGGCACCCACACGCTGGCCGAACGCGCCGCCGCGGTGGCCGCCGACCTCGGGGTCGAGATGCAGGCGCGGCAGAGCCCGGGCGCCTCCCTGGATGCGAGGTCGCCCGGGCCCTCCTAGCCGGCACCGAGGGCCTGGCAGCTAGAGCCGCTAGAGCCTGTCATCTTGGACGTTTGAGGCAAGTTCTCGAACGGGGTCACGCGGCGAGACGCTTCCGGACCAGGGCATCGAGGGTTCGTTCGTAGGCTCGCCATGCGTCACGGACGGGCTGGGGTGTGGCCTTGGGCGGACGGAGCGTGGCCTCGATGCCGGTGAGGGTGGGGACCACGACGCGAGCGGCCAACTTGGTGAAGAAGGTGGCCATGCGCCGGCCGTGGGCGGTGACGCGGTAGGAGTTGGTGTGCGGGACGCGCTCGATGAAGCCCTTGAGGCGCAGGCGGCGGAGGTCGTAGCTGGCCTGTGCTGACCGGAAAATAGCGCGTGCCACACTCACCGACGGGCGCGCCTCAGCCCCTGGGGTGCGGGGCGGGGCCCCGCTCGGCGTGAGCCCGAACGGTCTGCTCAGGCGGCGGGGCTGAGGGTGACGTCGTGGCCGAGGGCTTTGAGCTGTCTGAGGAGGTCGCGGGTCTTGCGGTCGGGGTCGAGGCGGCGGGTGTAGTAGTCCGAACCAAGGTCGAGGTAGCGGGCGTCGGGGTCGTTGAGGAGGTGCCAGACGATGACGAGGACCGACCGGGCCACGGCGACGAGAGCTCGTTGCTTGCCTCGCCGGCGGACCAGGCGCCGGTAGCGCTCACCGAGGAACGTGTCGGTCTTGGCCGCGGCGGTGGCGACCTCGCCGAGGACGCCTTTGAGGTAGCGGTTGCCCTTGCCGGTCTTGCCGGCCTTGACCTTGGGCCCGGACTGGATGGTCTGGGGTGACAGCTTCGCCCAGGACACCAGATGCGCCGGGGTAGGGAAGCGGCTCATGTCGAGGCCGACCTCGGCGATGATGATCTGGGCGGCCCGCTCGGCGATGCCGGGGACCTCGTCGAGGCGTTCCACCGTCGTTGGCCGCCTCGCGTTGGGGTCGTGCTCGACCGGCACCTCGGCCGTCGGGGGCCGAGCCTGGCCACCGGCGGGTGGAGGCGGTGGGGGAAGCTCAGCGACCATCTGCTCGATACGGGCGGTGAGCCGGTCGACCTTGTCGGTACAGGCGTCGATCTGGTCCAACAGCAGGCGGGCCAGGTCGGCGTGGTGGTCGTCGAACCGGCCGTTGAGCGCCTCCAGCAGCGCTGCCCGCTTGGCGCTGAGCTTGCCGCGGGCCAGGTCGGCCAGGATCTTGGGGTCCCGTTCACCGGCGATGAGCGCCTCGATCATCGCCCGTGCCGACACACCCAGCAGGTCCGTCGCCACCGACGACAGCTTGATGAGCGCGTCCTCGAGGAGCTTCTCGAGGCGTTGCTTGTGCCGGGACCGTTCCTCGACCAGCTCGGTCCGCAACCGGGTGTAGTCGCGTAGGGCACGGATCTCCGCAGGCGGCACGAAACTCGGGCGGAGCATGCCCCGCTCGCAGAGCTTGGCCAGCCACACCGCGTCGAGCTTGTCGGTCTTGGGCCGGCCCGTGACCTGCTTGACGTCACGGGCGTTGACCAGCCACACCGACAGTCCAGCTGCTTCCAGCAGGTAGAAGAACGGCCGCCAGTAGTCCGAGGTCGATTCCAGCACCACCCGCTCCACCCCCAGGGCGGCCAGCTCCGCCCCCAGGGCCAGGATCGAGCTGGTGGTCGATCCGACCTCCCAGACCCTCGAGGTGCGGCGGCCCTCGATCGAGGGGTGCGGGCGGCGAGCACAGACCATCCCCGACGCCTTGGCCACGTCGACCGCGGCGGCGACGGTGAGGATCCGTTCGTCCTCGTCCTCGTCGATCTCGACGACATCGCCGGTTGTGTTCAAGGGCACCTCCGCAGCTCGACCGATGACAAGGCGAGCGAGCCCGGGGGCCCGGGAGGGGTTCGAAAGTCTGATCGGCGTGCTCGTAGCACAGTGCGTTGCCCTTCTGGTCGGGCCCCACACCAAACTGAACTACGGCCTCAAGGCCAAGAAGACGACGGCGTGACGGGCTCGCTCGGCCACCATTTTCACGCATGCGTCACGGCCGCGCAGCGGCCACAGAAACTGAGCTGTAATCGGAGTGCCAGTGCACGGCCATGTGTTGGCGCAGACCTCGGTTGGTGAGCCCGCCGACAACGTGGGCGAAGGCGGCGACCGAGGCCAGCAGGGCCATGGTCCGAGGGTCCCCGAAGCGCAGGCCCGGGGCGCGCTGGCCCTCATGGGTCGTCGGTAGCACGACGGACTCCAGGGTGGCGGGATCGGGCAGGCCGGGCTGGTCCTCGCCAAGGGCGGCCAGGAACCGGGCGTTGGTGGCGGCGCCGACCTTGCGCAGGGCCCGCCAGTTCTCGGCGTTGAGGGTCTTGGCCAGGGCGAAGTCGTTCGCGTTGTTGATCGTCGTCTCCACCCGCAGGGCCCGGCCCTCCTTCAGGTAGGCCTTGACCTTGGAGGACTTGTAGTGGATCTGCAGCTGGGGGGCGACGTCTCGGGTGATCACCTCGGTGGCGAAGCGGCCGGGGGTCTTGTGCTTCCCGCGATTGATCACCGTGCGGTCCACCACCAGCGACACCCGCTCGGGCCGGCCGAGGTCGAGATGGTCGCCGATGGCGGCCTCGAACCAGGTCCGGGCCCGGCGGGGCGCATCGAAGACGGCGGTGTCGGAGACCTCGAGCTGGGCGATGGAGAACCGCCAGTCGAACCCGGCCCGGCGGTCCTCCAACGTGAGGGGATCGGGCAGCACCGCCATCATCCGCCGCAGCAGGTCGCGGACATGCCCCGAGCCCAGGCGGGCGCAAGTGCGATGGGCGGCGGCGGGGTCGGTGGCCGACCGCAGGCCGTTGTCGAGGGCATCGAAGCCCACGCCGGCCTTGGCCAGCTGGCGTTTGGCCCACTCGTGCCCGTTGGCGCAGGCCCACAGCGGGTAGGGGGCGTAGGAGCACAGCGACAGGAACGCCGGCCCCCATTCGGCATCCCAGAAGTAGAAATACCAGTAGTCGGGGACCGAGGACTGGCGGCGCCAGGCGATATGGGGGTGGCCGGGCCGGTGGGCGGCGTGGGAGTCGTCGACGAAGCCTCTCCACGCAGAGGTCCGCTCCTGGGCCTTGCCGACCAGCACCAGCGCACTGTCGCCTCTCAGCGCAGCCTCGTCCTGGAATGGGCGGGCGAGCTGCTCCTTGCTCTGGCCCCTCCCGAAGCGCACCACCGGCACGCCCGTGGACGAGACGAGGGCTTCGAGCTCGGCCACCAGGCGCTCCCGATTGCGGTTGAGCGCCGCCGGCGACGGAATGTGGTTGCCCCGCTGCAAGAGGAACTTCACCACCCCGCCCTCGTACTGCAGGCCGGGATGTATCCCCGGATCCCGATGCGGTCCACCGAGGTACAGCGGAAGCTGACGTTCTCAGCCAGTAGCTTGGCCACGGTCCCCATGGCGACCTCCCTCCCCTCGACCGTTGCCGAGGTCGATCTACGGGTTCTGACGGGGAGGACGCTATTGGGGACCAGCCCTTTCGCCCATCGGCACCGACCGGTAGGCACAGGGCCGGCTTTGCCGGCCCGGACCCGGCTCGTCGCCCGCACGGCCGGCCTCAAAGCGAGAGAGCTCAGACCGCCCCAGCCGCTCGACCTACTCGTGCTGGCCGCGGCCCGTGTCGTGCGGTCTGAGGTCGCTCGCTAATGCTGGCCCTCGTACTCGTTGACCTTGCGGTGCTGGCCCTCGTACTCGTTGACCTTGCGGTGCTGGCCCTCGTACTCGTTGACCTTGCGGCTCTCCCACTGGCTGGGGTCGCCGGCCACTGAGCCGTGCTGGCCGGGTTCGCCGGCCACGGAAGCCCGGGCCCGACCCCACTGGCTGGGGTCGCCGGCGAAGGCGGGGCTGGCGGCGCCGATGCCGATGACGGTCGCCGACAGGGTCAGGGCGGCTGCGGTCTTCACCATTCGGGTGCGGATGTTCACGGTTCGCTCCTTCGATCTCTCGTCGCTCCGGAAGTGGAGACAGCTGCACCGTCGCATCCCCCGCTTGCAGGCCCCTTGGTCGTCGCTTGCCCGTCTGGCGGCAAGTGGGCGTGAAGCGGCGCGCAAGCGCCGGCGTGTCCTCTGACGCTCGAGACCGATCGAGAGGAGCGTCATGCCCGCCACCCGCCCGACCCTGGCCAAGACCGTGTCCCCCGCTCACAGGGCCGCTCGGGCCCTCCTGACCCTGCTGGCCGCCGTGCTGGCCGTCCCCACCTACCTGATCGTCGCCGCCGGCGGCGCCTCGGCGGCCCGGGACCCCGGCCCGCCGCCCACGCTGTGCGTCAACGACGTCGAGCGGCAGTTCGACTCCCTGAAGCACCACCCGGAGGCCCTCGGCTGGTACCGGCGGAACGGGGCGTACGACCCGACGGCCGGGCGCCACTACCAGGGGATCAGCCGCATCCCCGGTGAGGGTACGCCCCGGTTCGTCACCACTCGCAACGGCAACCCGGGCGCGCTCGAACCACTGGCGGACGCCGAGCCCGGCGAGGTGAACATCGTGGAGCTGGCCTCGCGCGACACCAACGGCGAGCGGGTGCGCTCGAACCGGCTGGGCCCTCGCCACTACACGAAGGACACTCCTCCGCCCGATGAGGACCAGGTGATCCTGAGTCTGAAGTTCGGCGACGAGGACGGGCCCTTCAACTGGCTGCCCTACCGCCACCTCGGTGGGCTGCAGATGTGGGGCCACATCGCCGTGCTGGGCATGGACCGTCCGTTCGGCCCGAACGGGACGTCACCGGGCGTGATCCAGCTGCTGGACCTGAGCGACCTCTCCGACCCGGTCTCCGCCGGGACCTTCCGGATCGACCACCAGGCCAGCTCGATCGGGGTGGCCCCGTTCGGCGACGGCCGGCTCCTGGTCCTGACCACCGGCGACAACGGCAGCCCGGTCTACGGCTACGAGTTCCTGCGGAACGGGAAGCCGAGCACCGACCTGCGATGGAACGTGGCCGACAACATCCAGCTGCGCCGCCTCTTCGAGTACGACGCCGCGGCCAACGACGACGTCGGCCGGCCCACCGGCAAGGACTCGCTGCAGACGACCAACCTGTTCCGCGACTGCGGGAGCGGGGAGCTGTACATGCTCGGGGCGTACAGCCTGACCGCCGTGGGACAGCCGTTCCCCGATGCCTCCCGTGACCGGATCGGGCTCTGGAAGGTCGACCCCACCGGCCAGCCCCCGCTGAGCCTGGTCACCAAGCGCCAGGTGTGGTGCGACTTCGACCGGGTGAGCCGGATGTGCAACCTCGCCGCCGCCAGCGGCTACCACGTCACGCCCGGTGGCGACCTGATGCTCTACGCCACCGAGCACGACAACGACGGCCCGCTGAAGACGGTCCGGATGGCCGAGTTCAGCAGCCAGGACGGCTACGACCAGGACCGCGCCTACCGGCCCACGGCAGTGCCGGGCGGCACCTACCAGGGCCAGCCCAACGCGCCCATCCAGCTCGACGGCACCGCCAGCACGCCCGCCTTCGCCCAGGCCCGGGTCGAGCTCTACGACGAGCCGAACTTCAAGGGCCGGGGCCTGGTCATCGACGCCCCCGACCACGACAAGGAGGACTACCGCCACCTGAGCCGGGTGGACGACTACAACGACGAGGCCAGCTCGGTGCGCTGGCGGATCCCGAAGGGCTGCGAGGCCGTCCTCTTCGACGACAAGGACTACACGGGCCCCCGGGTGACCCTTCCTGCCGCCCAGGGCGGGCCCCAGGCCGACGCCAACCTGAAGAAGTTCAACGACGACACCACGTCGGTCCGGTTCTACGGCGACTGTGACGGCCGCATCGTCTCGTGGTCGTGGGACCTGGGCGACGACGGCAGGGTCGACGCCACCGGCCCCACGCCGACCATCACCGCCACCACCCCCGGGGTCCACACGCTGGCCCTGACCGTGTGCAGCGGCTTCGGCGTCTGCGACAAGAAGCTCACGACCCTCGACGCCACGCCCACCGGCACCCTGCCGAAGACCACGCCCACCATCACCGGCACCGCCGGCGCCAACGGCTGGTACCGCAGCACCGTCACCGTCGACCTGGCCGCCACCGAGAACCCGGCGCCCAGCGAGATCCGCTACTCGGCCACCGGCGCCGACCCCATGGTGGAGAAGACCGTCAGCGGTACCTCGGCCAGCGTCACCGTCGACGCCCAGGGCGAGACCACCGTCCATTTCCGGGCCCTCAACACCGCCGGCGAGGAGGCCGTCCAGTCGCTCGCCGTCAAGGTCGACAGCGTGGCGCCGGCCCTTACCGTCCGGGCGCCCGTCGAGGGTGGCCGCTACGTCACCGGCTCGGCATTTACCGTGGCCGTCGACTGCACCGACGCCACCTCCGGCGTCGCCTCCTGCACTCCCAACGGCTCGGCCCTCGACACCGCCGCACCGGCCCCCGCACCCTGACGGCGACGGCGACCGACGCCGCCGGCAACACCGCCACCAAGGCCGTGAACTACAAGCTCCAGGCGGCGCCGGCGGTCGACGCCCAGCTGGTCTACGTCGCCCGCAGCGACGCCTCGCCCGGCCCGGTCCAGCGGTCCAACAGCGACGGCAGCAACGTGGTCCAGCTGGCCGAGCGGGGCAACGACCCCGTCTTCTCGCCCGACGGCACCAAGGTGGCCTACGTCGAGGTGCTCAACGGCAGCCGCCAGGTCGTCGTGGTGGACGCCGCCGACGGGGGCAACAAGACCGTGGTGACCAACGACACCACGTGGGGCGCGTCCAACCCGGCGTGGTCGCCTGCCGGCTCCCACATCGTCTACAACGCCACCTGGACGGAGGCTCCGTCACCGACCGAGCGCATCACCCACCGGGCAGTGATGTCGGTGCCGTCGACGGGTGGCGCCTCCACCACGCTGGTGGCCAGCGACCAGGTCGACTTCTACGACCCGGTGTACGCCCGCGACGGTGCCAGCATCACCTTCGTCGCCGACAGCGAGCTCCGGTCGATCCCGGCCGGCGGCGTCCCCGCCGGTCAGCTCGGCACCGTGCTGGTCGGCGGTCTGGCCGGCTACCACCACCCCGCCGACCCGGCGTGGTCGCCGGACGGCTCCACCCTCGTCTTCCAGGTGTGGGAGCGGGAGACGTCGGCCGCCGATCTCTACGCATGGAGCGGCTCCGGCACCCCGGTGAACCTGACCGGCACCCAGACGGCCTGGCCGCTGCTGGAGTCGCCCGACGCGCCCCGTGAGGTCGGTGCCACCTTCCTCGTCGACGGCCGGCTGGTCTTCGTCCAGGAAGGCAACCTGTACCTGATGGCCGCCCAGCCCGGCGCCCAGAAGGTGCTCCTCGCCGACCTGCCCTACGACGTCCGGGACGTGGACGTCCGGGGCGCCTGACCGGCGCCCCCGGGGCGAACTGGTGACACTTGACCGCGCCTGACGCCGTTGAGTGTCACCGGTTCGGCTTGGGCGATGGGCGAACGTACCCTTGTCGGGCATGGAGCGCTCCGCTCTCCAGGGCCTGGCCGCGTTCCGGTGGGGCGCCTGGCTCTGGATGGCGACGGTGCTGCTCGTGTCCCGGGCCGACCTGGAGCGGCCGTGGCTGGCCATCGGGCTGGTGACCCTGGCCTTGGTGGTCACCGCCGCCGACACCGTCCTGCTACGGACCGACCCGTCCGCCCTGTGCCGGCCGGGCCCGGTGGCGGGCGAGCTGGCGGTGGGGGCCATGCTCGTGTTCTGCGACGGCGTGGCCTACGGGTCGGGCCACGTGTTCTCGACCTCCCAGTCGCTCGGGTCGGTCTGGCCGCTGGCCGGGATCCTCGGTGCCGGGATCGCCTTCGGGCCGATGCTCGCCGCCGGTTCGGGCGTGCTCATCGGCCTGGCCCGGATCGGCGCGGTGCTGACCAACGGCGAGACCATCGACACCGGCGGCCGGGTGCTGTCGGTGACCAACACCGTCGTCTTCTACGCCCTGGGCGGGGCGGCGGCCGGGTACCTGGCCCGGCTGCTGCGCCGGGCCGAGGCCGAGATCTCCGCCGCCCGGGCCCGCGAGGAGGTGGCCCGCACCCTGCACGACGGCGTGCTCCAGAC
>JBOGIE010000039.1:0-13834 GCA_050742435.1 Acidimicrobiales bacterium
ACAGGGTACGAGCGGCAGTGATGGCAGCAGGTCTGGTGGCATTGCCGTCCACGGCTTGGGCACAGACGACGTCGACCACCTTGGGACCGACAACCACAACCACGGTGACACGGATCGAAGACCTGGTTTGCTCAGAGCCGGTGAACAACGTGGCGACCTGCGTCGACCCGCAGGGCAGGATCGTCACGCGAGTCGACGATCCCAGGCAGGTGCCCATGACCGTGCCGCAGCAGACCGACGCCCGGTCTGCGCAGCCCGCGGTCGGCCGTCAGCTGGCCCTCACCGGGTAGACCATCCTGCACCGCCCGGCTACTCCAGGGCGGCTTCCGGGGCGATGCGCACGGCCACGGTGCGCTCGACGTCTTCCCGGCCGAAGCGGAGGTCGACCTTCCCAGCGCGCTCCCCACGGAACCGGAAGTGGCGGTGGGGGCCTCGAAGGGCGGAGGCCAGGAGGATGACCTGAGGGGTCCGGGCCGTGCCACTCCCACGGCGGCTCGCCCGGCTCGGGCAGGGAGACCTCGAAGAGGCACCCGGCCACCACCCAGACCGTGCCCTCCCCAGCCTCGACCACACGCGGAGCCTAAGGCCGGTCGCGGGCCCCGCCCTGCCTTCTCCTAGGCTGCCTAGCGTGGCAGAGCGGGTCCTTCGCGGGCGCTACCGGATCGGGCGACACCTGGCCAAGGGTGGCATGGCCGAGGTGTACCTGGCCGAGGACCAGCTCCTCAGCCGGACCGTGGCCGTGAAAGTGCTGTTCACCGAGCTGGCCCAGGACGAGGCGTTCGTGGAACGGTTCCGGCGCGAGGCCCGGGCCGCGGCCAGCCTGAACCACCACAACATCGTCTCGGTGTACGACTTCGGCGACGACGAAGGCTCCTGGTTCATCGTCATGGAGTACGTCGAAGGGCCCACGCTGCGCGACATCATCGGGCGCGAGGGCCACATGGAGCCGTCCCGGTCGACCGAGATCGCGTCCGAGGTGGCGGCCGCCCTGGCCGCGGCCCACGCCGAGGGGATCGTCCACCGCGACGTGAAGCCGGCCAACGTGCTGATCGCCCGGGGGACCGGGACGGTGAAGGTCACCGACTTCGGCATCGCCCGGGCGGCCAACGCCCGGCAGGGCCTCACCATGCCGGGCACGGTGCTGGGGACGGCCACCTACCTGTCGCCCGAGCAGGCCCAGGGCCACCCCGTGGACCACCGCACCGACATCTACTCCCTGGGGCTGGTCCTCTACGAGATGCTGGCCGGCCGCCCGCCGTTCCAGGGCGAGAGCCCGGTGGCGGTGGCGTACCAGTCGCTGAGCCAGGAGGCGCCACCGCCCTCGACCCACAACCCCGACGTCCCACCCTCCCTCGACGCCATCGTGGCCAAGGCCATGGCCAAGGACCCCGACGACCGCTACCAGACGGCAGAGGAGTTCCGCACCGCGCTGCTCGACGTCGACCGGGCGGTCGGCGACCCGGATGCCACGGTGGCCATCGCCCCGCCGGTGGCGGCGGGGGAGCCCACGGCGGTGGCCTCGTCGACGTCGGTCCTGCCCCCGGTGACCCCCGAGCCCGGTCCGGAGCGGGTGGGGCCGCGGCCCGTGCCCGACGAGGTGTACCGGCGCCGGCGGGCGGCGGTGATCGTCGCCCTCGCCCTCCTGGCCCTCGGCATCATCGCCGCCCTGGCTTTGCTGGGGGGCGACGACGAGCAGGGCACGGTCCCCGTGCCCGAGGTCACGGGTCGGACCGAAGAGGAGGCCAGGAACCTGCTGGAGGACGCCGGCCTCCGGGTCGACACCGAAGAGCGCCCGTCACCCGGCGCGCCGGACGACCGCGTCGTCGACCAGGATCCCGACGCCGGTCTGATCGTCGAGCGGGGCACGACAGTGACCATCTTCCTGCCTGCGGCGGCCACACCCACGACCGCGGCGCCCACGACCGCGGCACCCACCACGGCCGCGCCCACCACGGCGGCCCCGACCACCACCGCGGCACCCACCACCACTGTGGCGCCGACGACCACCACCCGGGCGCCCACGACCACCGCGGCGCCGACGACGTCGATCTTCGTGCCGCCGAGCATCTCGCTGCCCATCACGCCGCCCTGAGCACCCCACAGGAGGGAGAGCCATGCCAGCCGTCAACCCCATCCCCGAGGGCTATCCGCAGGTCACCCCGTACCTGATCGTGAAGGGGGCGGCGGCGGCGATCGACTTCTACGGCTCGGTGCTCGGCACCACCGAGCGCATGCGCATGCCGGGCCCGGGCGACACCATCGGCCACTGCGAGCTGCAGCTGGGCGACTCGATCGTCATGCTGTCCGACGAGTACCCGGAGATGGACATCTTCGGACCGAAGACCATCGGCGGGTCGCCGGTCATCATCAGCGTCTACGTCGACGAGGTGGACGCCGTCTTCGACCGGGCCCTGCAGCAGGGCGCCACCAGCCTGCGCCCGGTGGAGACCCAGTTCTACGGCGACCGGTCGGGCCAGTTCGAGGACCCGTTCGGTCACCGCTGGAGCATCGCCAGCCATGTTGAGGACGTGTCTGCCGAGGAGATGGAGAGGCGGGCGGCAGAAGCGGCGCAGGAGGGCGCGGGCGCCGGGGGCGCCGGGGGCTGAACGGGCCGGCGCGGGGCACCGTCCACGGGCCGGTCGCGAGCTGCGACTAGCGTTCCGACCAGGCCATGGGGAACCGAGCGGCATTCGGCCGCCCGCGGGCACTCGACCGGTTCCGGGCGCGGTGGGACGCCAGGGACACGTCGTTCCGGGCGAACGTCGCCCTGTTCGCGGTCGTCGGCGCGGTCGCCCTCGGGCTGTTCGTCGCCGCCCTGACCCGTGACGGCTCCCGCTCGACCGGCCTGGCCAACGCCACCCGGCCGCACCTGACCACCGGAGGCATGCCGCCCGCCACCTCGCCGTCCAGCGGTCTCGCCGCCGCCGGGCTGCCAGGCGGGCCCTCCGCGGTGGAGGCCTCGACGTCGACGACCACCACCAGCACGATCGCCGTGGCCGCCACCGTCCCTCCGGCCACCTCTGTCGCGCCCTCTCCCGCGGCACGGGCACCGGCCACCACCGTGCCGCCGGCGGAGGTCACCCGCGAGGTCCCGGCCTCCGAACCTCCGCCCACGACCACACCGCCTCCGGCTCCCACCACCACGGTCCGGCCCATCCCGCCCACCACGAAGCTCACCGCGCCCACGACAGCGGCCCCCACCACGTCGACGACCGCGCCGCCGCTGCTCCGCGACGTACCGCTCGACGTGCCCCTGCTGCCCGGGCTCTGAGCGACCGGCCCGCGCCCTCAGCCGGCCGGGCGCCGCTCCGAGCTGTCGACGACCGCGTTCAGGCAGGCGGCCAGGCCGGCGATGTCGTAGCCGTCCAGGTGGTCGAGGAAGTGGCGGCGGACGCCTTCCACGTGGGTCGGGGCCGCCTGCTCCAGCCGGCGGCGGCCGGCGTCGGTGAGGACGGCGAGGACTCCGCGGCGGTCGGTCGGGCAGCTGCGCCGCTCCACCAGCCCGGACTCGACCAGCCGGTCGAGGCGACGGGTCAACCCGCTCCGCGACACCAGCGTGCGGGCGGCCAGCTCGGTCATCCGCAGCTCCCCGGCCGGTTCGCCCGAGAGGTTGACCAGGATCTCGTAGTCGGCCAGGGAGATGCCGTGCGGCTCCAGGTCCCCATCCAGCCGCTCCATCAGGCGGATGCTGGCCCGCAGAAAGGCCTGCCAGGCCTGCATCTCCCGCTCGTCGAGCCACGCCGTCGCCGTAGTTGCCAAGGACCCCCAGATTACCCCGGCCGCGCAAGGCCGTTGGCGTTTGTCGCCCGGGACGGCCGGGTATGCGGCTGGGAAGGTGGTCGACCAGCAGATAGGAACCGTTCTGGTGACCGGCGCGGCCTCGGGCCTCGGCGCCGCCGTGGCGCGCGCCGTCGATGCTGCGGGCGGCACCCCGGTCCTGCTCGACCGGGTTCGTCCCGAGTTCGACGCCGACCACGAGATCGTCGACCTGGCCGACGGCCGGGCCACCGAAGCGGCCGTGGCCAGGGTTCTCGAGCGCCATCCCGACCTGCGGGGAGTGGTGACGGCGGCCGGCACCGACGCCTGCGGGCGGCTGGAGGACGTCGCTCCCGAGGACTGGGAGCGGGTGGTGCTGGTCAACCTGCTGGGAACGGTGGCGGTGGTCCGGGCCGCGCTGCCCGCGCTGGCGGCCAACGAGGGCCGGGTGGTGACGGTCGCCTCCACCCTCGGCCTGCGGGCCCTGAGCGACGCCACCGCCTACTGCGCCAGCAAGTTCGGAGTGGTGGGATTCACCCGGGCCCTCGCCGCGGAGACCGCCGGGCGGGTCGGCGTGACCCTGCTCGTCCCCGGCGGGATGCACACCGCCTTCTTCGACAGCCGGGAGGAGCGCTACAAACCGCCGCCCGACGCCAAGCTGAACCGGCCGGAGGACGTCGCCGGCGCCGTGCTCTTCGCCCTGCGCCAACCGCCCGGATGCGAAGTGCGAGAGTTGGTGGTGTGCCCGTCGCTCGAGACCTCGTGGCCGTAACGAGGGAACGGCAACTCGGCGGGGGCAAAGATGGAAGCACCGAACCGAGGGAGCAGATCATGTCGAACCACGAGAGCAGCTGGGAGCCCCACGAGCACGAAGCGGTCGTCCACAGCCACCGGCACTACCACGTCACCCACAACTATCGGGAGATGACCGGCGGGTTCGAACACCTCAGCTCCGAGCACGAGCACGAGCACGACCACGCCGCCATCAGCCACAGCCACTTCCCGCACGAGGACTTCGAGCGCGAGCACGCCGGCGAGGCCCACGTGCACGACCACGTCGACCCGGCCCGGGGCGACGGTCAGAGCGCTCCGGCCAAGGCGGCGAAGAAGGCACCGGCCAAGAAGGCGGCCAAGTCCACGGCCCAGAGCTGAGCCGGCCGCCCGCACGTGCGTCGGCGGTGGCGGCCCTGCTGCTCCTGTCCGCCTGCTCGTCGGGCGACGAGGTCCCCGACCGCACCCCGGACTCGCCGCTTCTCACCACTACGTCGACGACGGTGGCCGAGGTCACCGTACGGGGCGAGGTCGGCGGGGTCTTCGCCAGCGCACGCGTCGTCAGCCTCGGCCAACCGGTGGACGGCGTGGCCAACATCGCCCTCACCGACCAGACCGAGATCGTGCGGTCCAACGGGGCGCAGGCGACGATCGCCGACATCGCCCCCGGGATGACGGTGGAGGCCACCGGCCGGCCCAGCCCGCCCGACACGCTGGTGGCCCGCCGGCTGGTGTTGCCGTGAGGTAGTCGCCGGCCACCGCCTACCCTCTCGGAAGCATGGCGCGAGGGTACGGGTACGGCTTTCACCACCGGATGGGACGGGATCCCGACCTGGTGGCCGGCAAGTCGGTGGAAGGGGCCGTGCTGCGGCGGGTGCTGGCCTTCGCCCGCCCCTACCGGCGCCTGCTGGTGATCTTCGTGGGGACGATCCTGGCCGGGTCGATCGTCGGCATCCTGCCCCCGCTGGTCTTCCGCAGCATCATCGACCACCACGCCGTCCCCCGCCGGGACCTGGGCGGCCTCAACCGGCTGGCCCTCCTGGCCCTCAGCCTGGCCTTCGTCGACGCCGGGCTGAACATCCTCCAGCGGTGGCTGTCGGCCCGCATCGCCGAGGGCCTGATCTTCGACCTGCGCTCGGCCCTGTACGGCCACGTGCAGGGCATGCCCCTGGCCTTCTTCACCCGCACCCAGACGGGCTCGCTGATCAGCCGCATGAACAACGACGTCATGGGCGCCCAGCAGGCGTTCACCGGCACCCTGGGCAGCGTCCTGCAGAACGTGCTCGACCTCACGGTGACGCTCGTCGTGATGATCCAGCTGGAGTGGCGGCTGACGCTCCTCATCCTGCTGGTGGTGCCGGTCTTCCTCCTCCCGGCCCGCCGGGTGGGGCGGACGATGCAGCGGCTGACCCGCGAGTCGTTCCAGCTCGACGCGGCCATGAACGCTGGCATGACCGAGCGGTTCAACGTGTCCGGCGCGCTGCTGGTGAAGCTGTTCGGCGACCGCCGGCGGGAGTCGGCCGAATTCGCCGACCGGGCCGGGCGGGTGCGCGACATCGGGATCAAGACCGCCATGTACGGCCGCCTGTTCTTCACAGCTCTCGCCCTGCTCGGCGCCGCCGGCACGGTGGCCGTGTACTGGCTGGGTACCCGCCTGGTGATCGACGGGGCCATCACCATCGGCACCCTGACCGCGTTGGCCGTGTACGTGACCCGCATCTACACGCCGCTGACCAGGCTGACCAACGCCCAGGTCGACATCATGACGTCGCTGGTCAGCTTCGAGCGGGTCTTCGAGGTGCTCGACGCCACCCTGGCCATCGAGGACGCGCCGGGCGCCTACAACCTGGTCGACCCCAAGGGCCGCATCGAGGCCGACGACGTGTGGTTCCGCTACCCGGCTCCGTCCACCGTGTCGCTGCCTTCCCTGGAGGCGGACGCCACCGTGCCCCTGTCCACCGACCCCTCGGGCATGGTGCTCAAGGGCATCTCGTTCGTGGCCGAGCCGGGCCAGATGGTGGCCCTGGTGGGGCCGACCGGCGCGGGCAAGACCACCCTGTCGTACCTGGTGCCCCGGCTGTACGACGTGACCGCCGGCGCCATCCGCATTGACGGCCACGACGTGCGCCAGCTCACCGCCGAGAGCCTGGCCGCGGCCATCGGCATGGTGACCCAGGACGCCCACATGTTCCACGACACGGTGGCCGCCAACCTGCGCTACGCCAAGCCGGACGCCACCGACGAGGAGCTGGTGGCGGTGTGCAAGGCGGCCCGCATCCACGACCTCATCTCCGGCCTGCCCGAGGGCTATCGGACCCTGGTGGGCGAGCGGGGGTACCGCCTGTCGGGCGGGGAGAAGCAGCGCCTGGCCCTGGCCCGGGTCCTGCTCAAGAGCCCGGCCATCGTCATCCTCGACGAGGCCACCGCCCACCTCGACTCGGAGACCGAGCTGCTCATCCAGCAGGCGCTGGCCGAGGCCCTGTCCGGGCGCACGTCGCTGGTCATCGCCCACCGGCTGTCGACCATCCAGGCCGCCGACCAGATCCTCGTCGTGGACCAGGGACGCATCGTCGAGCGCGGCACCCACGCCGAGCTGGTCGCCCAGGGGGGCCTCTACCGGGAGCTCTACCTCACCCAGTACTCCAGGACGGCCACCGGCACCACCAGCTGACCCGAACCGGTGACGCTCAACCGCGCCAGACGCCGTCTGGCGTCACCAGTTCAGTGCGGGGGCGCGTCAGCCGTGGCGGGTGACCCGCCGGTGGCCGTTGTCGGGCCCGAGGGTGTCGTCCGGGTCGCGCTCCCGCTCCGGATCGCCATCGGGATCGCGCCGGGTGACCGGGGCGACGGGGGCCTGGTCGTGGTCGACCCTGTCGGGGTCGCCGTCGTTGTCGGTGTCGATCACGCCGGTCCGGTCACGGTCGCGGTCCCGCTCCAGCTCGTGGGCGCGGGCCCGTCCCTCGGACCGGGCCAGGGCCAGGTTGGCCCGGGTGCGGGCCTCCTCGGCCTCCCGGGAGGCGGCGGCCTGGGCGCCCACGTTGGGGTCGGCGGCCCGGGCGAAGAGGCGGGCGTGCCAGCGCTCACCCAGGGCGCCACCCAGCAGCGAGCCGACCAGCATGGCGACCAGCGAGGCGATGCCGGCGACGGTGCCGGCGTCGCCCCACTCCTCGGCGGTGGTGGGGATGCCGAACGACCGCAGGTTGTCGGTCATGGCGTCGACCCCGCCCGACTCACGCACGAGGGCCGCCACCACGCCGGCGATCACCAGGCCCAGGAGGAGCACGCCGAAACCGTGGGCGATGCCGTTGCGCCGGGCCATCCGTCCGGCCACGTAGCCACCGAGCAGGTACGACAGGAACAGCAGGCCGGCGACCACCAGTCCACCGGTGGTGCCGAGCGCCTCCCAATTGCCGGTCAGGTCGGTGTCGTCGCCCACCGCGCCCAGCACGGCGGCGGCGATGCCGGCCAGCACGGCGAAGGCCCCGTAGGCGACCAGTACGCCGGCCAGCACGCTGGTGAACGAGAAGGGGCCGAAGCCGGCATCGGCGGCCAGCTCCCGGCGCTCACGAGCCGTCTCCCGCATGGTCCGAGATCTCACAGGTTCTCCTCTCCGGTCTCCACGGCGGCGATGTTCTTCGCCTCATCCGAGCGACCCTTCTGCATCAGCTCCTCTTCCACGCCCTCCCGCTGGAGGACCTGGTCCTGCTTTTCCTCTTCCACTTCTTGTGCGTCGGTCTTTTCCGGCATATCTGGCGCGTACCCGGCTTCGCGCGGCGGGCAAACCCCCGGCTTCGCCCAGTGACCGGCGCCGCCCTACCATCGCCGGTGACATGCGCGTGCCGACGCTGACCCCGCCCGCCTACCGCCGCATCACGCTGTTCGCCCTGCTGGCCCTGACGTTCATCATCGTCACCGGCGCCTCGGTGCGCCTGACCGGCTCCGGCCTGGGCTGCCCGGACTGGCCCACCTGCGCCGAAAACCGGCTGGTGGCGCCCTGGGAGTACCACGCCATGGTCGAGTTCGTGAACCGCACGATCACCGGCCTGGTCTCGGTGGCGGTGATGCTGGCCGTGCTGGGGTCGCTCGTCCGGGTCCCCCGCCGCAAGGACCTGCTGTGGCTGTCGCTCGGGCTGGTGGCCGGCGTGATCGGCCAGATCATCCTGGGCGGGCTCACCGTGCTGTTCGAGCTCAAGCCCGGGTTCGTGATGGCCCACTTCCTCCTGTCGATGGTCCTGCTGGCCAACGCCGTGGTGCTCCACCATCGGGCCGGCCGGCCCGCGGGCCCGACCCGCCCGGCGGTCGGGAGCGACGTGCGGGCGCTCGGTCGCCTGGAGGTGGCCACCGCCGCCCTGGCCATCTTCCTGGGGACGATCGTCACGTCCTCCGGCCCCCATGGTGGCGACGAGCACGCCGAGCGCCTGCCCTTCCTCCTGCCCGACGTCACCCGCCTCCACGGCATCGCCGTGGCCCTTTTCCTGGCCGTCACCCTCGTGACCCTGTGGCGGCTGCACAAGGACGGCGCGGACCGGACGATCCTGCGCCGCAGCGAGATCCTGCTGGCCGTCCTCGTGGCCCAGGCCGCCCTCGGCTACGTCCAGTACTTCACCGGCGTGCCCGCCCTGCTGGTGGCCTTCCACGTGGTGGGTGCCGCCGCCGTCTGGGTCGCCGTCCTCCGCCTCCACCTGGCCTTCTCTGTCCCCGTTTCCAAGTCCGAGGAGGGCGGGGACGGCGGTAGCGTAGAGCCGTGGACGGTGGCGCTGACATCTTGATGACGGCGCTGCCGGCCGAGGTCAAGGAGCCCGACGTCGACGACGTCGTGGTCCCCGACCGGCCCTGGATCGTCATCGTCTGGAACGACCCGATCAACCTCATGAGCTACGTCACCTTCGTGTTCCAGAAGCTCTTCGGCTACAGCCTGGAGAAGGCCACCAAGCTCATGCTCGACGTCCACGAGAAGGGCAAGGCCGTGGTGTCGAGCGGCCCGCGGGAGAAGGCCGAGCTCGACGTCTTCCGCCTGCACGAGCACGGCCTGTGGGCCACCATGGAACATGCTTCGTAGGCGGGTCAAGCGGGCCCGGGGCGGCGGGTTCGACCTCCGCATCCCGGCCGACGAGCGCGAGCTGTTGCGGGGCCTCGGCCCCCAGCTGCGGGAGGTGCTCGTCCGCCAGGCGGCCGGTGCCCAGCCGGGCGACGACCCTGCGGTCGACCGGCTCTTCCCGGTCGCCTACCCGACCGACGAGGACCGGGAGACCGAGTACCGGCTGCTGGTCCGGGACGAGCTCATGTCGTCGCACCTGGGCGCCCTGGCCGTGCTCGAGGAGACGGCCGACGCCGAGAACCTCGACGAGGAGCAGCTCCTGGCCTGGATGCGGGCCCTGAACGAGGTCCGCCTGGTCCTGGGCGTCCGCCTCGACGTGACCGAGGAGGGCGACGAGCGCCCGGTCGGCCGCGAGGACCCCCGGACGCCCGCCTTCGCCGTCTACGACTACCTCACGTACCTCCAGGGCGAGATTATCGAGGCCCTCTCCGGCTGATCCGGCGGGAAGGGTTCTTTTCCCAACTGAGGGCGTTGGGAATTGGGGAAGCGTTGTTTCTGCATTGGGGGCCGTTTGACGAGGGCCTCGCATCATCCATGGCATGCAAGCACTGCAGGCCCGCCCCCCTCTCAGCCTCGCCGCCGACACCCCCGGGCCGGACGAGGGCTCCACCCGCCGCCACCCCACGGTCAGCGTCGTCATCCCGACCTTGAACGAGGCCGAGAACCTGCCCTACGTCCTCGAGCGGCTCCCGAGGTGGATCGACCAGGTCGTCGTCGTGGACGGCCACTCGACCGACGACACCGTGGCCGTGGCTCTCCGGCACCGGCCCGACGCCACGATCGTCGTCCAGGACGGAAAGGGCAAGGGGAACGCCCTGGCCTGCGGCTTCCGGGCCGCGACCTGCGACATCACGGTGATGATCGACGCCGACGGCTCGACCGACCCGGCCGAGATCCCCCGCTTCGTCGCCGCCCTGACCAACGGGTACGACTTCGCCAAGGGCACCCGCTTCGTCACCGGTGGTGGCAGCGACGACATCACCCTCCTGCGCCGGTTCGGGAACTGGGGCATCACCACCCTGGTCAACCGCCTGTGGGGCGTCCACTACAGCGACCTCTGCTACGGCTACAACGCCTTCTGGACGCGGGCCATGCCGCCCGTGGCCGACTGCTCGGGCTTCGAGGTCGAGACCCTCATGGGCATCCGCGTGGCCAAGGCCAAGGCCAAGGTGATGGAGGTCCCCAGCTACGAGGCCAACCGCCGCAGCGGCCAGTCGAACCTGAGGGCCGGCCGCGACGGCGCCCGGGTGCTGCGCACGATCATCGCCGAGCGGATCCGGCCCCGGTGATGACCGCGCCGGTCAGCGTCGTGGTCTGCGCCTACGACCTGGTCCGCTGGGCGCAGCTGCTCGACGCAGTGGAGTCGGTCCTCGACCAGACCAGCCCCGTGCAGGAGGTGCTGGTGGTCGTGGACCACAACCCCGACCTCCTGGACCGGGCGCGGGACGTGTGGGCCGGTCGCCCGGTCCGGGTGGTCGCCAGCCGCGGCGCCAAGGGACTGTCCGGTGCCCGCAACACGGGGGTGGAGCTGGCCGGCTCGGAGATCGTCGCCTTCCTGGACGACGACGCGGTGGCCGAGCCGGCGTGGATAGAGCGACTGGTGGAGCCCTACTCGGACCCCGCGGTGCTGGCCACCGGCGGCGGCGTGGTCCCCGCCCTCGACGGCCCGCGGCCGCGCTGGTGGCCTCTGGAGTTCGACTGGGTGATCGGCTGCTCCTACGTGGGTCTCCCGACGGCGCGCGCCGATGTCCGCAACGTGATCGGGGCCAACATGTCGGCCCGGCGGGAGGCGGTGCTGGCCGCCGGAGGCTTCCCCGAGGGGATCGGCAGGGTCGGCACCCGGCCTGTCGGCTGCGAGGAGACCGACCTCTCCATCCGCCTGGCCCAGGCCACGCCGGGAGCGCGCATCGTCTACGAGCCGTCGGCCCGGGTCCACCACCGGGTACCGGCCGCCCGGCTTTCGTGGCGGTACTTCCGAGCCCGGTGCCTGGCCGAGGGGCTGTCCAAGGCGCTGGTGGCCGCCCGGGTGGGGACGGGCGACGCCCTCAGGTCCGAGCGGGCCCACGCCCTCAAGGTGCTGCCCGCGGGGATGGCGCGGGCCGTGGGCCACGGCGCACCGACCCGGGCCCTGGCCATCGCCTCCGGGCTGGCCCTCACCACCGCCGGCTACGTCGGCGGGCGGCTGACGACGGGAGCGGCGGCATGAACGGGACGTCGGGCGCGGTGCCCATCCTGAACTACCACACGATCTCGGACGACCCAGGGCCGGTCATCGCGCCCTATGCGGTCCGCCGCGACGCCTTCGCCTCGCACCTCGAGGTCATCCAGGCCGCGGGCTGCACCGCGCTCACGGTGACGGAGTACGTCGACCGGCTCGAGCGGGGGACCGCCCTGCCCGTCCGCCCCGTCGTCATCACCTTCGACGACGGATTCGAGGACAACCTCACCGTCGCCGCGCCTCTGCTGGCCGCCCGCGACATGCCGGCCACGGTGTACGTCACCACCGGCCTCCTCCCCGGCTGCCCCGGGGGCGGGGCCGGCCGCCCGCTCGGCCCGATGATCCCCTGGGAGCGCGTGCCCGATCTGGAGAAGGCCGGGATCGAGGTCGGCGCCCACTCCCACAGCCACCCCGAGCTCGACGTCCTCGACCGCGACGCCGCCGCCTGGGAGATCCGCCGCAGCCGCGACCTGCTGGAGCTGGCCCTCGGCCACCCGCTGGCCTCGTTCTCCTACCCGCACGGGTACGCCGGTGGGGCGATCGAGGCCGAGGTCCGCCGGCACGGGTTCCGTTCCGCCTGCGGCGTGCGCCACGCCCTCAGCCACCGGGGCGACCACCCGTGGCTCCTGGCCCGGCTGGTCGTCGGGCCCCGCACCACGCCGGCCCAGCTGGACCGGTGGCTCCACGGCGCCGGCGCCCGGGTGGCCGGCCGGCGGGAGCGCCTGCGGACCAAGGCGTGGCGCCAGGCCCGGCGGGCCTTACCGTCGCCGGCCGCCACCGCCGTCCCCGGCATCCCCACGACCGTGGCCTACCGGCCATGACGTCCGGGCCCGTACGGCTGGTCGACGTGGAGCTGGGCCGGCCGGTGGCCGACGTCGACCCCATCCCCTCCCTCTCGGGCGACCCGTACCGCACGCTGCGGATCCTGGTCCGCCTCCACCGCCGCCCCCTGGGGACGGTCACCGTCGCCCTGCCCCGGGAGGGCCTGGACGCCGGCCTGGTCGCCGACGCCGTCTGGGACCGGCTGAGCGACGACATCCGCAGCCACTGCCGGGCCGACGGGCTTCCCGTCCCCGAGAAGCTCACCGCCGCCGGCCTCGTCCACCCGGCGCCGGGCCCGGCGGCGTGCTCGTGGCGGGCGGCGTTGCGGGGGAGGGCAACGCCGCTCGTCACGGTGGTCATCACCACGTGCGGGGGCGAGGACACCCGCCTCCACGAGACGGTCCGGGGCGCGCTGGCCCAGACCTACCCCAACGTCGAAGTGGTCGTGGTGGACAACCGGCCGGCCACCTCGGGTGTGGCCGAGGCGCTGTCGGCCGCCTTTCCGGGCGAGGCCCGACTGCGGTACGCGGCCGAGGTCACCCGGGGGCTGGCCCACGCCCGCAGCCAGGGCGCCGCCGTGGCCCGGGGTGACGTGGTGGCCTTCACCGACGACGACGTGGACCTCGACCCGGACTGGCTGGGGTCGCTGGTGGCCGGCTTCGACCACCCCGACGTGGCCTGCGTCACCGGCCTCATCCTCCCGCTCGAGCTGGAGACCCCGGCCCAGCTCCTGCTCGAGGAGTTCGGTGGATACGCCAAGGGCTTCGAGCGCCGCACGTGGGGTCTGGACCAGCACCGGATGGGCCCGCTCTACCCGTACACGGTGGGCGCCTTCGGATCGGGCGCCAACGCCGCCTTCCGGCGCGACGCGCTACTGGAGCTCGGCGGGTTCGACGGCTTCCTCGGCGCCGGGACCCGCGCCCGGGGCGGGGAGGACATCGACATCTACGTGACCTGCGTCCAGCGCGGGTTCCGCATCGTCTACGAGCCGGCCGCCGTCGTGCGCCACGCCCACCTGCGGGCCATGGACCAGGTCCACCGGAAGGTCCGGGACTACGGGGTCGGCCTGGGCGCCATGCTCACCAAGCACCTGTTCCGTGACCGGGCCACCGCGGCCGCCATGCTCCGCCGCGTCCCGCGGGGCGCGGTCCACCTGCTCAGCGCCCGGT
>JBOGIE010000040.1:0-13694 GCA_050742435.1 Acidimicrobiales bacterium
GTCGCGGTCGCCCGGCCGCCGACACCGCCGCCTGCGCCCGACTCCGCCTCGTCGATCGCCCGCCAGCCGAGCCCCACGCCGAAGACGCCGGCGATAAGGGCCATCAGGGAGAAGAACACCGCGAACATCGTCAACGAATCCGTCCGTCCGGACGGTCGGCGGCCGGTGGGCGGGAGTGGAGCGGAACCGCCCCGTGCCGGCGGTCGCGTCGGGGCCGGCGGAGGTCTGAACGTCGTCGTCATGACCTCATCCTGCGGTCGACGGCCGGCGACTTCCCAGGGCCGGTGGTCCCGAGGACAGGGCCGAAGGCCCTTTTCCTCCACCCGGTCAGGTCGGGGGAGCGTCGCTCCGGACGGCCATGAGCTCTCGCTGGGAGTGGATGCCGAGCTTGGCGTAGATGCGGCCGAGGTGGGTCTCGATCGTCCGGACGGAAAGGGACAGCTGCCCGGCAATCTCCGCCGAGCTCCGGCCGCCCGCAGCCAGCTGCGCCACCCGCTGCTCTTGGGCGGTGAGGCCGTGGCGGTCACCGTCGCGCCGGCGCCGACGCCCCCCGGCCACGGCGAGCTCCTCGTGCACCGAGTGCGCCAGCCAGGGCACGCCGGTGCGCTCGGCCAGGGCCACGGCGTCGCGGAGGGCGTCGCGGGCCTCGATGAGGCGACCCGCCCGCCGGAGGAAGCTGCCCCACTGCCACACCGTCTCGATCTGCTCGACCGGAAGGCTCACCTCGTCGTGCAGGGCGAGAGCACGGCGGAACTCCTCCTCGGCCCGGACTGCATCGCCCCGTGCCTCGGCCAGTCGGGCCCGGCCGGCGGCGGCGGCGATACGGGGCCACTTGCAGGGCAACCGCGCCCCGCACGCCTCGACCCATGCGACGACCCGCGCCGCCTGCTCCTCGTCGCCGTTGGAGAGGTGGGCGACGACGGCGTGGCGGGCCCACGGCACCAGGCACGGCTCCCCGATTCCCAGCTCGGCCGTCCTGTCCGCCAGCCGGGTGTAGAGGGCGCACGCCCGGTCGACCTCACCGTCGTGGTAGTGGCGCAGGGCCCGTAGGTGACCGACCCGCAAGAGGGGCAGCCACTGGCCACGTGCGGTCGCTGCCGCCTCGGCCTGCCGGCAGCGGTCCTCGCTCTCGTCCACCCTGTCCAGCAGCAGGAGCAGGAGGGCCTTCACCACGTAGGCGAAGGCCTCGGCCATCGGCGCCAGCTCGGCCAGGGCGATGGCGCGGGAGGCGTAGGCCAGGGCTTCGTCGAGCCGGCCCTGGCGGGACAGGCTGTCCGCCTGGTGGGCAGCCAGCGAGACGATGGCGGTGGGCGAGCCGACCCGCTCGGCCTGGGCGTACGTCGCCGAGAACACCGCCTCCGACTCGACGAAGCGCTCGGCGTACTTGGCCGCCCGTCCGGCGTTGCGGAGTGTGCCCCAGTTCCACGACAGGTCCCGGACCACGCCGGAGTCGTTGTCCTCCGCCCACTGCCCGGCGGCGATCGCCGCTTCGAGGCCGGTGGCGTCTCCTGCGGCGAAGGCGACGAACCCCCACGCCGCCTCCACCTCCATGCGCACCGAGGGTCCCACCGTCCAGGCCATGTCGCGGGCACGGTCGATGGCGGGCCGGGCGGCCGACGGCCCGCCGGTCAGCCACGCCGCCCGGGAGAGATCGAGCATGGCCTGGACCGCAAGCAGGGGATGTTCCCCTTCGGCCAATCTCGCCGCCTCCTCGAACCGGCGCGTCCCCTTGGTGTCGTCGCCGCTCATGACCAGTACCCGTCCGAGCATGCGCAACGTGTCCACCCGGGTGGCCTGGGGAATCTGCGACTGTTCGAGCACCAGCTCGTAGACCCGAGCGGCCCGAGCACTCCGGCCCTCGGCAAAGAGCGCCTCGCCCAGCAGGAGCAGGAGCTCGGGCGGCGCTTGGATGCTGGCCAGGCGGACCGCGTCCTCCAGGCGTTCCACGGCCGTGGTCACCGCGCCGGCCCGCAGGGCCGCCCGCCCGGCCCGCACCAGCACGTCGACCGCCTCCGGGTCGCCGAGGAGGTTGCCCCGCACCGCATGCTCCGCCGCCTCCGTTTCCAGGCCTCGCTGCAGCAGGAGGCGGAAGGCCTGGACGTGCAGGCCCTCGCGGACGAGCGGCGGCAGGTCGTTGTAGAGGGCCTGCCGGAAGAGCAGGTGGGTGAACTCGGCGGTGCCCGCTCCGACATAGCGCACGAGTCCACTCCGGCTCAGTGCATCGAGGGCCAACGTGGCCTCGTCCTCGTCCAGGTGGGCAAGGGCGGTCGCCAGCTCGGGACGGAAGCGGCTGCCCAGCACGGTGGCGGCGCGAGCGAGGGCCATGCCGGCCTCCGGAAGACCGCCGAAGCGGGGAAGGAGCAGCCCATGGGCGCCGCCCTGGTGCCCGTCCATCGCCTGCGCCGACGGTCCGTCACGTTCGATGGCCAGTGCGACCTGCTCCAGCAGCAAGGGGTTCCCGGCCGCAGAGGCGGACGCCCGATCGATCACGTCGTCGCTGACCCACCGTCCGACCCGGTCGACGAGCAGGGTGCGAGCGGCCTGCTCGGTGAGGGCGGTGAGGCGCTCGACGCGGGCGTACCCGGCGACGGCCAGCCGGAGGCACGTCTCCTCGGCGGCAGGAGGCCACGGGCGGAGCGTCGCCACGATGGCCACCGGCAGGGAGACGATGCGCCGGCAGAGGTAGGACAGCAGGGACATGGAGTCGCCGTCACTCCAGTGGAGATCGTCCACCCCGACCACGACCGGCCCCTCGGCGGCCAGCGCCTGCAGCCACCGAAGGGTTCGGTAGAAGTGGGACGCCCGGGCGTCGTCCGGCGAGGCGACCCGTCGTGCCCCGTCGAGCCCATCGGCCCCGCCCAGGTCGGTGACCGCCTGGGCCAGCAGGCCGAACGGCAACGCCGTCTCCATGACGTCACCCCGGGCCACCCCGACCCGCGCCGTCGGCGCTGCCGTCCGGCAGGCGTAGTCGAGCACGGTGGTCTTGCCCAGGCCCGCCTCGCCGATGATGAACAGTGCGCCGCCGCGTCCGAAACGCGCCTCGTGCAGGACTTCGCCGACGGCTCGGGTCACCGTCTCCCGCTCGAGCACGCTACGTGGTGTCGATCCCGGAGGTGTCCGGTGGCAAAAGATACGTAAGCGTCCCGACGCTCCGGTTCGGCGAGGCGCTTATGTTTTCATCGTGCAGGCTGCCCGCGGGACGAGCCGGTCTTCTCTTGGGCCAGGCAGTCACCTGCCCGGCGGCCGTGGGACCGATGCACCCTGACGGGGACACGGATCTTCTCCCGCTCGCCGACGCGGCCGAGATCGTCGGCATCTCGCTGAAGACGCTGGACCGGTGGGTCCGATGGGGGATCATCGAGACTGAGGTCACGGCGGATGGAAGGCGCCTGATCCGCCGGAGTGAGCTGACGAGGCACGTCGTGAGGATGAGAGGACCTCAGCCACCGGATGGTTGAGACGGGTCCACGGTGTCATGGCTCGAGCGATGTCGACGATGTGCTTTCCGCGCCGAGGGAAAAGGCGACCGCTGATCTCCGGGCGTGATCGGCCCCCTTGATCATGCCCCGGCACAGCTCTCGCAGGGCCAGCGCGTCTCGCTCGGCCTCCTCTTCGTCGGCCACCTCCTCGACCGTGCCGAAGCGCTTGATGGGCGTGCCGTGCTCGTCGTGGAGTAGCTGGGCCACCCCTCGGAACGAGCGCTGTCGCCCGTTGGCGACGACGGCGCGGAACACCAAGCACACGGGCTCGCCCGTCAGGCGCAGCTGATCCGTCACGTCCAGAAGGCGCCGGCGATCGTCGGGGTGCACCGAGGCGAGAAACTCCTCGGAGGTGGGCGGGTCGCCGGGTTCGCGGCCCCACAGGCGGCAGAGGTGGTCGGACCAGATGTGCCGGCCGGTCAACAGGTCACGCTGCCACCATCCCAACCGGATGGTCCGCTGGGCGTCGAACAGCCGTCGCTCGCGTCGGCGGAGCACCTCCTCGGTGAGCTTTCGTTCAGTGATGTCCTGGCTCGTGCCCTGAACGGCGACGACCGCGCCGCTCTCGTCCCTGATCCCCGTACCTTCACAGCGGTGCCAGCGCACCTGACCGTCGGGCAGGACGATGCGGATGTCCTCGGCGATGGGCTCGCCGGTCTCCACCAGCCGCGCCCACGCCGCCTCGCCGCGGAGCCGATCGGCGGGATGGGCATGGTCGAGAAGGCATCCGAACCGCAGGTGGTCATCGGGATCCACCCCGAACAGGGCGTGCATGCCTTCGGACCAGCGCAGGTCCCCGGTGCGGACGTCGAACTCCCAGCTGCCCAGGCGGGCGACGGCCTGCGCCTCCCGCAGGCGGGCCTGAGACGCCCGAAGGTCGTCCTCCGACTGCCGTAGCGTTTCGACGCTGCGCTGCCGCTCGACCACCCGTCCCAGCTGTGTGCCGATCCCAACCAGGACGTCGAGGAACGAGGCGCTCGGTTGGATCCGTGTGCCGGTGAAGAAGGCCAGGACGCCTACCACGTCCTGTCCCGCCAGGACCGGGAAGGCGAACGCCGACCCGATTCCGGGACCTTCTCCCTGCCACCCGGCTCCCAGCCACTCGGCATCCGCCGAGTCAGTGACCCAGAGCGGCCGGCCGGTATCCATGACCCGCTCGGCGAGCACCGCACCCCAGCGGGTCAGACTCGTCTCCGTGCCGGCGCGAAGAGACGCGTCGATGCCGGTCGAGACGTGCCAGACCGGCCGGGGTGCGCCTTCGTCGGACCGGATCGCCGACGGACACCACAGGGAGCCGGCAACGCAGCCGATGTGCGCGCAGAACTGGGGCATCAGCGTCTCGGCTGCCTCGGACAGGGTCTCGGCGCCGTTGGCGGCGACGGCACTCGCCTGCATGAGCAGGAGGTGGGACAGTCGGTCCTGGAGCATGTCGGTCCGGACTTCTCGGCGGCGCGGAGCCGGCTCGGCCAGCTCGGGGGCATAGAGAACGATCCGCCCGCTGCCCGCCTCCTTGGCCTTGCTCAACGCCACCTGCGCCCGGTCGACCAGGACGGCGGCGTCCTCTCCCGTCGCGGCGGTGGCGATGCCCGCGCTGCCCGACACGGTGAAGACCCCATCGGGGACGGTGATGGGAAGGCCTATGGTCTGCACCACCCGCTCGGCCACAGATTGGGCCGCCTCCTCGGTGGTCTCGATGAGAAGGACGGCGTACTGGTCACCGCCGAACCGGGCCAGGCTGTCGTCGGGACGGAGGGTCGCCGCCAGGCGACCGGCTACGGCGACCAGGATCTGGTCGCCGGTCGTGCCACCGAACACATGGTTGAGGGCACGGAAGCCGTCCAGGTCCACGAGGACCACCGCGGTCGTCTGCCGGTGATCCCACCCGTCGAGCGCTTCACCCAGCCGGTGGAGGAACGCCTCCCGGCCGAGGAGCCCGGTCAGGGCGTCGGAGAAGGCGTGGCGGAGCAACTCTAGGCTGCCGTCGTCGTGCGTCCCCCGGTCGCCGCGGCACGGGGCCGGCGTGGTGACCGCCCCGTCCTGGTCGGCGTTCTCGAACTGGCGCTCGAGCTCTGCCGCGGTGAAGACCTCCGCTCTGATCAGGTTCCAGGCCGGCAGGCCGAGGTGGTGGACGGCGGAACGCCACCGAGAGACGACTCCGGTGAGGGCCTCGACGGCATCCCCGCCCGCCGCCGGTACCTGGATCGCGTAGCGCCCCGGGCTGTGGAGACCCGCACCGGGGTCCCGCCGTCGAGAGCCTGCAGGAGCCGTCGCACCTGTTCGGCCGGAAGGGGTTCGCCCTCCGGTTCACCCTCTGCTTCCACGAGCACGACCCACCCGTCTGACACCCGGCCCCCCGCCGTCATACTCCGGACCGCAGTCTACTTGAGGAATGTCAATAGTTCCGTGCGAAATACGACCGCAGAAAGGAAGATGCGGTTCATTGTTTCCGAAGGGAAACGCCATACAAGGTCGGGGACGGCACCGAAGACCAGGGATGCATCTCTCGCGCCGGCTCTCGGGGCTGGCCGCCGTCCTCACCCTATGGACGTCGCTCTCGGCCGCGACCGTGGTGACCGGGTTCGACCTCCTCGGTAACCGGCCCGTCAGCTACCTGGGCAGCCAGTCCGGGTCCTCGGTGCTCTTCACCACGGGGCTGGCCGCATCGGCCCTGCTGCTGATCGTCTTCCATCAGCACGTGCGGGACAGGTACCCGGTGTCGGCGGGCTTCTCCCTGGCCATGCTCGTCGGGCTGGCCGGGCAGCTGGTGGCCGCCTTCGTCCCAATCGGAGGCGACCGCACCGTCCACGGCATCCACACGGCCAGCGCGCTGGTCCTCGGTGCCTCCCTGCCGCTGCTGATGTGGCGCTTCGCCGCCGCCCAACCGCCGGGGCCGTGGCGCCGGCGCAGCTACGCCTTCTTCTGGGCCGAGGCCGCGGCCTGCGCCGGCGGGCTCTCCCTGTCGGCTTTGAGCGTCGCTCCGGTGGCGGAGATCCTCCCGGCCGCCGTGTTCCACGCCTGGATCGTCACGGTGACGTTCGCAGGCGCAGGAGCGGTCTCAGCAACCGGTCTGGGCCTGGAGCGCCCGCAGCGACGGGTGGTCGATGACGGCCAGCGCCTGGTGCAGGGCGGCGCACTCCTCCGGGGTGGCGGAGACGCTCGATGAGGGCGACTCGGAACCGCTGCCATCGCTGCCGCCGGAGGAGCCGGAATCCGACCCACCCGAGCTCGATGGTGCGTCGGGCGCCTCAGCCCCACTCCCGCCGCCTCCGGGCTGCGGTGAGCCACCACCGCCCGGCTCGGTAGCGGGCGGCGGCTGGCCGCCGCCCAGGGCCACGCCGGGTGACCCGGGGGCGCCGCCCTCGGCGACGGCCGCCCCACCGGTCACCGACCCGGGGCCGGTGGCCGAACCGCCGGTGGCGGACGCGCTTCCCGGCGCGCCGGGCTGGCCCGGGGTGCCCGCCCCCACCTCTCCGGTGCCCCCGCCGGCGGTGGCGAGCGCCCCTCCGGGCGGTGCCGTGGTCGCCGGCGCGTCGGCGCTGTCCTGGTCGCTCCCACCACCGCAGCCGGCGAGGAGCAGGCCGATCGTCAGCAGGGCGGCCGGTCGCCAGGTGCGCGTCGCCATCCCGACACCGTAGGCGTCGCGCCGGCCCTTCTCTGACCGGGCTCGTTTTTCATACGGGATCCGGACGTGCTCCGTAGACCTGAGCGACGGGAATCCCTGCTCCGTCCCACCGATGTCCGCCGGTCGGCGGAAGGAAGAGAGAACCATGCCCATCAAGACAAAGGTCTCCATTGCCGCGCTCGTCGGGGCCCTCGCCCTGGCCGGGGCGGCGTGCGGAGACGACGACTCGTCGGCCCAGAACGCCACCCGGGCGGCACAGGGCGGCGCCGCCGGCGCCAACCAGGTGACCGCCATCCCCAGCCTCTCGGGGGTCGGCACGTCGGTCAAGGTCGACGCCGGCACGGCCGAGGCCCTGAAGTCCCTCGGCGTGGCGCTGGCGCCGACCGGCACGGCGACGTTCGACGCCGCCACATCCACGATCACCTTCCCGATCACCTCCGGCTACGCCGAGATCCACAGCGACCGCAGCGTGAAGCCCGGCTACATCCAGGGCTCGATCGCCCATGAAGACAGCGGCTTCAGCCTCACCGCCGGCTCCACCAAGGTCGAACTCTCCGACTTCGTCGTCGACCCCGGCAACTCCATGCTGTACGGGACGGTCGGCGGCACGCCCAAGGTCCCGCTCCTCTTCCTGGACGGGACGAACGTGAAAGTCGGGAGCGACCAGGGCAACGTGGTCCTCGAGGGCACGGTCGCCAAGCTGACCGATACCGCGGCCGGCGCCCTGAACAAGGCGTTCAACGTCTCCGCGTTCAAGCCCGGCCTGCCGCTCGGGGTCGTCCGGCTGGTGGCCACGGGAACGGCCACGACCTACGACGCGGTAGCCGACCAGACCGCACGCGTCTCCCGCCTGGACGGCACGTCGACCTCCGTCACGCTCGACCCCAACACGGCCAAGGCCCTGCAGTCGCTCGGCGTCGCCGTGGCCCCGGTCGGCTCGGCCCGCTTCGACAGCGCCACGTCGACCCTGTCGTTCCCGATCACCGGAGGCTTCGCCGCCATCCACTCCGACCTGGGCTACAAGCCGGGCTACATCGCCGGGCACGTGTTGCACGAGGCCAGCGGCCTGAAGTTCAGCAAGGGCAACCGGTCGATCGAGGTGACCGACTTCGTGGTCGACCCCGGCAACTCCGTCCTCACCGCCTCCTCGGGCGGCAAGTCGGGCGTCCCCCTGCTGTTCCTGGACGGCACGGCGGTCAAGGTCAGCACGGAGGGCTCGGACGTGGTGCTGCAGGGCACGGTGGCCAAGCTCACCGCCCCGGGCGCCGCCGCCCTGAACGCCACGTTCGGGGTGAGCGACTTCAAGGAGGGCCTGGCGTTGGGCACCGTCCGCCTGGTGGCTTCGTCGGGCACCGGCTGACCCCGGACGGGCACGAGGGGCCGGTACGGCTGGGAGACCAGCGGTACCGGCCCTTCGGCGCGTGGTGGCTTAGAACGGGGGCGGAGGCGGGGGCTCCGGGTCGCGGGTCTGCGACGGGTCGCCGACCTCGCAGTGGAAGATGCTGTCGGCACCTGCACCGCCGAAGCAGCGGTCGGTGGAGGCGCTGTTGGGTGCGCTGCCGGGCGGCGGCTCACCGGAGAAGGGGTTGTCTCCGTCGATCTCGTCGTCGCCGCCGCCACCGGTGATCGTGTCGCTGCCGAAGTTGCCGAACAGGGTGTCGGCACCCGGGCCACCGTCGATGATGTCGTTCCCCGGTCCGCCGAACACGGTGTCGGCGCCGTCGCCGGCCACGATGCGGTCGTCGCCTCCGAAGCCGATGATCTCGTCGTCGCCGTCACCGCCGAGCAGGTTGTCGGGCCCGGTCAGCCCACCAAGGACGTCGTTCCCGGGACCCCCGATGAGGGTGTCGGCGCTGCCCTGGGCGGCGAAGGGCGGGCCGTCCTCGCCGCCGATGAGGACGTCGTCGCCCACGCCGCCGTCGACGTAGTCGTTGCCACCGCCGCCGCACACGATGTCGTTCCCGGCGCCGGCCTGGATGAAGTCCCGCCCAGGGCTGCCCACGATGACGTCGTCACCGCTCGTGCCCTGGATGAACCCCGCGCCCACGATGGTGGCCGGGATCTCGCCTTGCGGCCCGGAGCACACCGGCGCCTCCTGGGCGCCGGCCGGTCCGACCGTGAACGTCCCCAGCATCAACGTGGCTCCTCCCAGAGCCATCAAGACCTTCTTCATCCAGCCTCCTGTTGCTCGATCCGGGCGGCGAGGCGGGAGTGCCCGGCCGCGGACTCCGCAACGGCTACCCCGTCGGCCCGGGAACTATGCGCGCGAGGAAACTTTTCGCAAGCGAAGGATGACGGCCACCGCGGCCACCGCCCACACGACCCCCAGGACCAGCAGCAGGTTGGCCGCGTAGTTGTGGGGGAGCGACGTCGGGTTGTTGGCGGCCAGGCCGTAGGCCCGAACCAGCGGGTAGGAGAAGAGGGCGACGGTGGCGCTGACCACGAGGGCGGCCTGCACGGCAGCTCGGGCCGGCGCGGGCACGGACCGGGCGACCAGCACCCCGGCCAGGATCACGAGCGGGGCCACGACCAGGTCGTGCAGGAGGGCGCCGCCGGCCACGAAGCGGGCCAGGCTGGCCGGGCGGGTGTCGAGGCTGTGCTGGACGATGCCGCGCAGGGCGAAGGCGATGACGGCCCAGCCGGCGACGGCCGAGATCCAGAAGAGGGCACCTCTGCGCCCGGCCTTCACAGGACGACGACCCTGGCCACCCACTTGGTCTGCAGGACGCCGGGGCGGTTGGGGGCGATCAGTCGGCAGGGGAAGCCGTGGTCGAGGGCCAGGGGCTCGCCGTCCAGGTGGGTGGCCAGCAAGGTGTCGCGGTCGCCGGCCTGGCCGGAGTTGAGGGTCGACGTGCGGTAGGCGCCTCGGGGCTCGAGCGACTCGACCAGGACGGTGCGACCGGAGTCGGCGCCGGCCATGGCCAGCAGGTCCCGCACCCGGACGCCGCGCCACGGCGCCGAGAAGCTCCACCCCTCCACGCAGGCGATGGGCAGCACCGTGTCGGAGGCCGGAAGGGCCCGCAGCTCGTCCAAGGTGAGGGAGAGGGGACGGTTCACCCGGCCGGTGACCTCCAGCCGGTAGCCCGGGGAGGCGGCCAGGTCGACCACGCCGGCGTTGACCGCCCCTCGGTTCACGGGACGGCCCTGCGGGCCGACCGCCGGGTCGCGGGGCGCCAGCAGGGCCAGGCGTCGCAGGGGCGTGACCGTCTGGCCGATGGTGGTGACGGTGAGCAGGCCGGAGGCGGCGGCGACCGTGGTGAGCAGGCCGCGGCGTGACAGGCCGCCGGCCGGCCCGGCCGGCTCCGCGGCCGAGGCGCCGAGCTCGGGGTCGGACTCGGACAGTGCCGGGCGGCGGGAGGGCCGGGCCAGGCTGCGGCGGGCCACCGCCCACTTGGCCCCCAGGTGGGCGACCATGGCGCCCATCGTCACCCACGCCATCCAGTAGTGGGAGGCGGTGAAGGAGAACGGCCACGGGTACCACTGGGCGATGTTGGCCACCCCGGAGAACACCATGAAGATGCCGCCGCCGACGAGGGGGAACAGGCCGATCCGCTCGACCAGGTCGCTTGCCCGTTTGAAGACGGGCCGGGCGACGAACCGGGGCCAGACCAGCCACAGCTTGGCCAGCAGCACGGGCAGCGACGCGATGCCCGCGGCCACGTGAAGGCCCTGGGTGAACCGGTACAGGCCGGCGGGGCGGGACGGGATGGGCAGCCACGGCAGGGGGTGCTGGTGGACGTGGGAGTACAGGCCGGTGAGGAAGCAGATCGAGAAGAGCCCGCCCAGGGCGGCCCCGAGGATGGCGGCCAGGCGCTCGTCGCGCAGGGGCGAGCGGTAGGCGCCCTGCCGGAGGGGCTGGTCGAGGTCGGTCGTGAAACGGGTCTTCATGCCACGGCTCGCAGGCGGGCGAACCACCGCCCCGACGGCATCTGCTCCAGACCGTGGAGCACGAGCCCGGCGCGGAGGGCCAGTCCGGCGATGGCGTCGGCGCCCACCACGGCCCAGGCGAAGGGTGCGCTGCGCTGGCCGTCGCGCTCGAAGCGGGCGGTGAGCCGGCGCCATCCGGTGCCGGGCGGCTGCACCTCGGCCACCACCTGGCCGGTGGGGCCGGTGAGCTGGCGGCAGCGGGCCAGAAGCCGGGTCGGGTCGCCGCCGATCCCCAGGTTCCCGTCGAAGAGCAGAGCGGTCGCCCACCGCCCCTCGCCCGGAAGAGGGCCGAAGACGTCCCGCTCGAGGACGGTGGCCCCACGTGTCCGGGCCAGGGCCACGGCGGAGGGCGAGGAGTCGACGCCCAGGACCGGCACGCCGCGGGTCGCCAGGCTGACGACCAGCCGGCCCGGGCCGCAGCCGACGTCGATCACCGGCCCGTCGACCGAGGCCAGCAGGACCCGCTCCTCGTCCGTGGCCGCGTCGTGCCACCGGGCCGGGTCGAGGGCGATCGTCTCGCCGGAGTCGGCGCGGAGGACGGCGGGAGACATCAGGCGGAGGCGGCGACGGGCAGCACGCCCAGTCTCCGGGCCAGCTCGGCCGTCCGGATGGCGCGGCCGCCGGCCGTGACCTCCGGAAGCTCGGCGACGGTGTCGAGGTCGACCAGAGGGGGCAGGTCGGCGACGTCGAGGCCCAGCAGGCGCAGGCGGGCGTGCTGGGCGGCCCCGGTGGCGCTCGTGCTCATGGGGACGCCCAGGAACGCCCGGGGGTCCGGACGGCGTAGAGCGACCGCCCACCAACCCCCGTCGACCGCCCGGCCCAGCGCCGCGCCGGCGGTGTCAAGCGTGGCCAGGGCGTGGTCGAGCAGCTCGGGCGTGACCTGGGGGGTGTCCATCCCGATCTGGACGCCGGGACCTCCGGCCGCCGTCCACGCCGCGGCCAGCCGACGGTCGAGGCCGCCGGCGACCTGCGGCACCACGGTGAACCCGGACGGAAGCCACGGGCCCGGACGGCCGTCGAGGGCCACGATGCGGCGTCCGGCGCCGGACCCGGCCACCGCCTCGAGGGTGTCGGCCAGGGCCGCCTCGGCCAGGGCCGCCGCCTCCCGTGGTGTGCACGGTGGGCAGAGGCGGGTCTTCACCCGCCCGGGCACGGGCGCTTTGGCCATCACCAGCACGTGCGGTTCGGCCGTCATGCCGTGGCCAGCACCCGGCTCATGTCCCGTACCGCCCGCAACGTCCCGCGGACGGTCCCCGTCACCTTCGACCGTCCGGTCCGCGGGGCATACGGGACGGGCACCTCGTCGATCCGCCAGCCGGCAGCCCCGGCCCGGAGGACCATCTCCAGGGGCCAGCCGAACCGGCGGTCGCGGATGCCAAGGGCGAGGAGGCCGTCGCGCCGGGCGGCGCGCATCGGCCCGATGTCGCCCAGCCGGATGCCCGTGCGCCTGCGGATCTCCCCGGCCAGGAAGCGGTTGGCCAGCCGGGCGTGAGCGGGCCAGGCGCCGGCCGCGGTGGGAACCCTGGCGCCCAGGACCAGGTCACGCTCGCCGGCGAGCACCGGCGCGGCCACCCGCACCAGGTCGGAGGGATCGAGCGACCCGTCGCCGTCCATGAAGCAGACCACGCCGTCCGGCGGATCGGCGGCGGCCAGCCCGGCCCAGCAGGCGGCGCCGAACCCGCGTACCGGTGCGCCGACCACCAGGGCGCCGGCCCGGCGGGCGATGTCGCCGGAGCCGTCGGTCGACCCGTTGTCGGCGACGACGGCCGTGTAGCCGGCCGGCATGGCGGCGAGGAGGGCGGGCAGGGCGGCGGCCTCGTCGAGGACGGGGATGACGACATGGGGCATGGATGCAGTGTGTCCGCGGAGTGCTTGCGGACCGCGGGCGAAGTCCTCACGATTCGGTGAACTCTGGGTCCGGCGAGGAGTGGTCCTTGCCACCCCGGTGCACAATCGACCCGTGCCCCCGACCACCGCTCCGCCACGCATCCTCGTGGTGGAGGACGACCCGACCGTCTCCGAGGTGGTCACCCGCTACCTCGAGCGGGAGGGGTTCGTGGTCGAGGTGGCCTACGACGGGGCCGTCGCCCTGGAGCGGGCCCTGGCCGACCCGCCCGAGCTGGTGGTGCTCGACCTGATGATCCCGTCGCTCGACGGGTTCGAGGTGTGCCGCCGGCTCCGCGCCGCGGCGCCGGTTCCGGTGATCATGCTCACCGCCCGCACGGAGGAGGCCGACCGCATCGTGGGGCTGGAGCTCGGCGCCGACGACTACGTGTCCAAGCCCTTCTCGCCCCGGGAGCTGACGGCCCGCATCAAGGCCGTCCTGCGCCGGGCCGGGGGACCGGTGACCGGCACCGGGGGTGAGCCCACCGTCCTGCGGTCCGCCGACCTCGAGGTCGACACCGTCGCCCACGAGGCCCGCCGGGACGGCGAGCTGGTGTCGCTCACCTCCCGGGAGTTCGACCTCCTCGTCCACCTCATGCGCCACCCCCGCCGGGCGTTCCGCCGGGAGCAGCTGCTCGAGCAGGTGTGGGGCTTCGCCTACGGCGACACGTCGACCGTCACCGTCCACGTCCGCCGCCTGCGGGAGAAGATCGAGGCCGACCCGGCCGACCCCCGCCACGTCTGCACCGTGTGGGGCGTGGGCTACCGGTTCGAGCCATGAG
>JBOGIE010000041.1:0-13689 GCA_050742435.1 Acidimicrobiales bacterium
CAGATGTCCACGGCCATGCCCTATCCCGTCATGCTGGAGTTCCACGGCGACCGGCACATCGCCAATTGGCGACCCTTGGTCCAGTGGGTGCTGGTCATCCCGCAGCTGCTCATCGGCTCGGTCCTGAGCTCCCTTCGCAACGTGCTGACGCTCATCAGCCTCTTCACGGTCCTCTTCACGAAGACCATCCCCCGGCCCCTGTTCGACATGATCGCCATGACCTTCCGCTACGAGTGGAGGGCGGCGAGCTACCTCGTGTTCCTCCACGAGGACTACCCGCCGTTCGACTTCCAGCCCTCCGCCGACGACGACGGCGTGGAACCTCACACCACGGTCTCCATCACCTACCCCGAGCAGCTGGACCGCTGGAAGCCGCTCTACAAGTGGATCATCGCCATCCCGCATTACTTCGTGCTCCTCGCCCTGGCGGTTGCCTCCGTCTTCGTGGTGATCGGCGGGTTCTTCGCCGTGGTGTTCACGGGCGAGTACCCCGACGGCGCTCGCAACTTCCTCGTCGGTGCCTACCGGTACAACCTCCGGGTCCAGGCGTACGTCGGCCTGCTCACCGACCAGTACCCGCCGTTCGCGCTGAGCTAGCCAGGCCGGGGGGCAGCTGACCGGGGGCTCCACGCGGACATCCGCCCGGCTCACCGCGTGGTCGCCGTGCCCGCTCACGGACGCGAGGACACCGGCACCCTCTCTCCGGCGAGTACCGATTCCGCCTTCCGTACCAGGCGGGTCATGCCCAGCTGCCGCGCCGTCTCGAGGGCAGCCCGCACCAGCGCTTCGCCGCGAACCTCGTCGTCCGGGCCTCCTCGCGTGAGGAGCAGCGCCCCGAGATCGCAACGGGTATGGGCCGCCCACGGCCTGGCCCCCATGCGGCTGTTGTGGTCGAGGGCCTGCTCGAACCACCGCTCGGCCTCGGTCAGGTCGCCCGTGGTGCGGGCGAGCAGCCCGAGGTAATAGGCGGCCGAGCCCCAGCACTGCCGGTCGCCGGTGACCACGTTGCGCCGGGCGAAGGGCGCCAGCAGCGGCAACAGGACCGAGGCCCGCCGGGCGTCGCCCAGGCGGGCGGCCACCTGGGCGAGCATGGCCATGCCGGCCAGCCAGGCGAAGTTCCGTGGGAGCCCGGCGAAGTCGTCCTCCGACAGGCGCTCCAGCTCCGCCCGCGACTCCTCCTCGCCGCCGAGCTCGAGAACCAGCAGGGCCAGCGCGGCCCGCCACACGGGCGACTCCGAGAACTCCTCCACAAAGCCACGCAGGGCGGTCTCGAGTTCGGCCAGCCGGTCCTGCTCCCAGCGCACGATCGCCAGCTGGACGCCGAAGACCGCCATGGCGTCGGGCTCCTCCACCGACTGGCCGATGGCCAGCGCCTCGAGGGCGAGGCGCTCCGCATCCTCGAACCGCCCTTCCAGGAGGGCCTGCATGGCCCGGAAGCGCCGGGCCTCCCACCGGGCCAGAGGCTGGCGGAGCTCATCGGCCAGCCGCTCGTACGCGTCCAGTGTGGCGGTCGCCGCGGCCATGTCTCCCTGCTCGACCTGGGCGACGAAGAGGTACTGGCGACCGACGGCCAGCAGCTGGCGGTCGCCGAGCTTCTCGGCGAGGGCGATGATCTCGACCGCGGCGTCCAGCCGCTCCTCCAGGTGGTCGGGCCCCCAGGCGGCGAGGCAGCGGCTGCACAGGGCGAGGGCCACGCTGCCGGAGTCGCCCAGCCGACGGGCCATGTCCACCGCCTCCCGGCTGAGCTGCTCCCGCCGGCTGTCGTTGGCCGTGTAGTAGAGCTCCTCGGCGAGCAGGCCGAGCAGGCGGGCGCGCAGGGGGCTGTCGCCCGGGCCCACCGCGTCCAGGGCCTCGGCCAGGAGGCGACCGGGCCGGTCGCCGAACGCGCCCCGGGTGGCGTGCCAGGCCCGCAGCAGCCCGCCGCCGAACCCGAGGACGGCTTCGGCCAGCAGCTCCGGTGACGGGAGCGCCTGCGCCACCTCGGCGGCGTCGAGGAACGTCCGACGGGCGCCGGCCACGTCGCCGGCCCGCCACCGGGCGTCGCCGAGGCCCAGGAGGAGGCGGCACCGCTGCTCGCCGGGCGGTTCACCGCCGGAGTCGAGGACCGCGAGCCCCCGCTGGTAGTGGACGACCGCCTCCTCGTAGGCCAGCGACGACGTCGCTTCCTGGGCGGCCCGGACGGAGTACTCCACCGCCCGCCGGGTGTCCCCACCTCCCGCGGCGGCCAGGACGAAGTGGCGGGCCAGCTCGCTCCACGGCGCATCCCGGCCTCCGGCGCCGACCTCCTCCAGAGCCGATCCCACCCGGCCGTGCAGGCGGGCTCGCCTGATGCCGCTCAGCTCGTCGTAGAGGGTCTCCCGGACGAGGTCGTGGCCGAACCGGTAGCACCCCACCCGGGTGTGATCCTCGGCCAGCAGGCCGGCCGCCTCGGCCTCATCCAGCAGGTCGATGACCGGCTCGGACGCGTCGCCCACCCGCTCCAGCACGTCGACCCTGAACTCCCCGCCGAGGACGGACGCGGTGGCGAGGAGGCGGTGGGCGCCCTCCGAGAGCCGGTGGCAGCGCCGGCGGACGACGTCGCGCACGCCTTCGGGGATGCCGAGGGTGGTGACGTCGAGCGGGCCGGGACCGGCCAGCCGGTTCTCCGCCTGAAGCAGCCGGACCATCTCCCGCACGAAGAACGGATTGCCGTTGGTGCGGGCGTGGACCATCCCGCTGACGTCGCCACCGGGGAGGCCCGTCGCCAGCTCGATGAACCGGGCCACCTCGGGCGGACCGAGGCCGGTGAGGGCCAGGCGGCGGGTGGCCGGCTGGCGGGCGAGGTCGCCCAGGGCGTCGGCGAGGGGACTGTCGCGGGTGAGGCCGATGTCGCGGTAGATGGCCAGGACCAGCAGCGTCGCCCGGTGCACCTGGCGGGCCAGGTGCTGCAGGAGCAACAGCGAGGGGCGGTCGGCCCACTGCAGGTCGTCGAGCACGAGGACGGCGCCACCCTCGCCGGCGGCGCGCTGGAGCACGGCGGTCGTGGCCTCGAACATCCGCAGGCGGGCGGCGTCGGGGTCGGGCGGGGAACCGGGATCCGGCGCCGGGAGGAGGCTGGCCAGGTCGGGGACCACCTCCGGCCGGTCCGGCCGGGCGCCGGTGCCGGAACGCCCGGCGAGGGCTTCGGCCCACGGGCGGAAGGGGCCACCGCCCTCGTCCTCGTGGGCGCTGCCCCACAGGACCGGGATGCCACGTGACCGGGCCACGGCGGCCAGCTCCTCGGCAATGCCGGTCTTGCCGATGCCCGGCTCGCCGCGGAGCAGCACCAGGCGCCCCTCGCCGGCCACCGCCCGGTCCAGCCAGTGGCGCAGGGACTCCAGCTCCGGCTCACGCCCGACGAACGCCGACGACCGGTGTGGCGCGTCACGCAGCTCGACCGGCGGATCGGGAGTCGGCGCTGGGGCTCCCCGCCCAGGTCTCCACTCGAGGGCCTTGTCCTGCCCGAGGATGGCCGTCTCGAGGCGCCGCAGCTCGGGGCTGGGATCGATGCCGAGCTCCTCGGCCAGCACCGTGCGGACGCGCCCGTACGCCCGCAGCGCCTCGGCCTGGCGTCCACTCCGGTAGAGGGCGACCATGAGCTGGGCCCACAACCGCTCCCGCAGCGGCTCGCGGGTGACGAGGTGCTCCAGCTCGTCGACCACGCCGGCATGGCGGCCGCAGGCGAGATGGGCCTCCATGCGCTCCTCCACCGCGGCCAGGCGCAAGTGCTCGAGCCGCGCCGCCCATCCCCGGGCGAACGGGAGCTCGGCGAGCTCGCCGAGGGCCGGGCCCCGCCACAGGCCCAGGGCCTCGTCGAGCACGGCCGCGGCCTCGGGGGCGTCGCCGGCCGTCAGCATCCGGCGTCCCCTGGCCAGCATCTGCTCGAACCGCAGCGTGTCCAGCTGGTCGGCCGTCACCCGCACCAGGTACCCGGGATCGCGGGTCACCAGCACCCGGGGGACAGCCTCCCCCGCCTCCAGGATCTTGCGCAGCCGGGAGACGTGGACCTGCAGGGCGGTGGCCGCCGTCGGCGGTGGGCGGCCCTGCCACATCCCGTCGGCGAGGCGGTCGGCGGGGACCAGCTCGTTGGCGTGGGCCAGCAGGATGACGAGCAGGCTTCGCTGGCGGGGCGCGGCGACGTTGAGCACGGCCCCGTCGCGCAGCACCTCGAGTGGTCCCAGCAACCGGAACTCGATCACGCAAAAGAAACTGTAGTGAGCCTTTAGCGGGCTGTTAGCGCGTCCCGGGACACTCTGTTGCGGGGATCGCGACGGGAGGAGTGGCACATGGGCGAGGGTTCCGGACGGCGAGGCCCGGGGCTGGCGCGGCGGTTCGTGCTGGCCGTCCTGGCCGCGCTGACGCTGGCCGGCGGACTGGGGGCCGGCCAGGCGTCGGCCCGGCTTCCGATCGACCGCGACCCTATCGAGCCCCCGGTCGACATCGACGTGCCCTTCACCGCGCCACCCGGCGGGTTTGAGTGGCGGGTCGACAGCCGGTTCGGTATCCGCCGCGACGGCATGGTCGACTACCACTGGAACGAGGCGGCCGGCAGCCGATTCCCCGGCCCCGCCTACACCTACGAGCCCAGCTACGTCCGGCCCACCGAGCTCGTCGCCAAATTCGACGGCTGCCCGACCGAGGCCGAGGCCGGCGCCGAGGCCGGCTCCACCGCCTACAACTACCGGTGGGAGCTGCGGAACCCCTCGGACGGCGCGTTGATCGCCACACCCGCCAACGGCCGGAACTGCCGGCTGGAGCACGCCTTCCCTCTCAACCCCGTGACCGGAAGGGGCACGCCTACGGTCGTCCGGCTGTCGATCACCGATCCCGCCACCGGCGCACCGTTCAGCGGCTACAGCTCCGGCAAGACTTTCGACGAGCAGACCGTCGAGGTGAAGGACCTGCTGATCGTCTCGCTGGGTGACTCGTACGGGTCGGGCGAGGGCAGCCCGGACGTTCCCCAGCGGATCGACTCGCTCGGCTACGTCACCGCCGAGGCTCGCTGGCAGGACCGGCGCTGCCACCGGTCGGCCGCTGCCCCGTCCGCCCAGGCCGCCATGACCCTCGAGGCCGCCGATCCACACAGCACGGTGACGTTCCTGTCCTTCGCCTGCTCCGGGGCGACCATCAGCCAGCCCTACTTCGGCGACCAGAGCAACTTCGACCCCTACCGGATCCCACCCCCCGGCGGGTTCACCAAGCCGCGGGGCACGGGAATCCTGGGCCCGTACATCGGCACCGAGCCGCCCCAGACAGGCAACCCGCTCGACCCGATCGACTACCGGGAGGAGGTCAAGCTGCCCTCGCAGATCGACCAGCTCCAGCGGGCCCTGACCAACGGTGGCCAGCTGCCGGCCCGACACATCTCGGCCCTGAGCCTCAGCGGGGGCGGCAACGACATGGGGTTCGGACCCCTGGCCAGCGTCTGCACGCTCTACTACGAATGCCCCGAGCACTTCGTGCACGACGCCTTCGGCCGGGGTCCGATCCGCCTCAAGGACCGCTTCCAGCAGTCGCTCGACACGATGCCGGCCCGGTACACGGCCCTCGCTCAGGCGTTGGACCAGTTCACGATCGGCAAGGCGTACATCACCCAGTACCCGGACCCGACCAGAGACACCTCCGGCGCGCTGTGCTCGGCCATCCTCGACGACGTCATCCCGGGATGGATGCAGCCCTTCCTGGCCGCGGCCGCCGTCGCCGACTTCTCGCCGGTCCCGGCCGTGCCCTTCCAGATGGACCGGGCCGACGGGACGGTCGACCACGACGAGCTGGCCTATGCGGCCAACGTGGTGCTGCCCGGCATGAACGGAGAGGTGCGTGACGCCGCCAACGCCCACGGCTGGACCCTCGTCGACGGCATCGCCGACGAGACGGCCAACCTGTTCTCCGGGCACGGGTACTGCGCCTCCAACAGCTGGATCCGGCGGGCGGCCGACGCCACCTACCTGCAGGGCCCGTGGGACCCGCCGCTGAACTGCAACATGGTCAGCCTGATCTTCACCCTCCCGATCTTCATCGCCGCCGGCTGCCTGCCTCCGGCCACGACCGAGACCACCGGCACCCTGCACCCGACGGCCGACGGCTACCGCGCCATCGCCGGGCGCCTGGTGGCCAAGATGCGGCCCGACCTCCTGCCACCACCGCCCACCGCCCCGCCGAGCTTCACCGACAACCGGGCCTCGGCTCGCCAGGGGGCCAACGGCTGGCTCACCGGCAGGGGGGCAGGCCAGTCCTGCCCTGCCGGCCTGGCCGACTGCGTGGTCGTCGAGCTCACCGTGGTCACCGACCCCGCGACCGCGCTGCGAGCGGTCGGGCTGACCCGTGACGGCGCACCGGTGGAGTGCTCGGCCACCGGGGTCACGGCCAACGGCGTCACCTGCCAGTCGCGCCTCGTCAACAGCACGACCCACACCTGGACGCTCACCTTCGGCGAGGACGCCATCTACCGGCTGGACGCCACCGCCACGGCCCGGAACGGGACGGTCACGACCTCGAGCCACGAGTACAAGGTCGACCTCCACGATCCCGTCTCGGCCACCGCCACGCCCACCGCGGCCAACCCCGAGACCGCCGGTTGGTTCCGGGACCCGGTCGAGGTCACCTTCGGCGGCGCCGACGCCCCCGGCGGCTCGGGCGTCCAGGAAATCGAGTACCAGCTCGACGGCGGGCCGCCGCAGCGGGCCGGAGGCGTCCGGGTCGACACCGACGGCGCCCACACCGTGAGCTACCGGCCGGTCGACCTGGCCGGTCGCCTCGGCCCCGTCTCGACCCTGACCGTCCGGGTCGACCGCACGGCGCCCGCAGTCAATTGCGGAACGGCCGACGGGGCCTGGCACGGGGCTGACGTGTCGATCCCCTGCACCGGCACCGACGCCGGCTCCGGCTTGGCCCAGCCGGCGGACGCCGCCTTCTCGCTGAGCACGACGGTCGCCGCGGGGGCCGAGTCGGCCGACGCCGGCACGGCCAGCCGCCAGGTGTGCGACGTGGCCGGCAACTGCTCCACGGCGGGACCGGTCGGCGGCAACCACGTCGACAAGAAGGCGCCGACCGTCACCGTGACCAGCCCGGCGGTGGACGGCCGCTACCACCTCGACCAGGTCGTCACCGCGACGTACTCGTGCGCCGACGCGGGGTCCGGTCTGGCAACCGGGTCGTGCCGAGGCACCGTCCCCAGCGGGTCGGCGATCGACACCTCCGCGACGGGGCGGAAGGAGCTCAGCGTCGAGGCGGCGGACAACACCGGGAACGCGGAGACGGTGCGGGTGCCCTACGAGGTGACCCGCCGGATCACCGCCATCACCTACGACGGCCCGGTGACCGGGGACTACCACGACCCGGTGGTCGTGTCCGCCCGCCTGCTCGACACCTCGGCCAGCCCGGCGGCTGCGGTCGAAGGCATGGACCTGGAGTTCACCCTCGGCGCCAGCGGATGCCGGGCGCCCACCGATGAGTCGGGACGGGCGAGCTGCACGCTCATCCCCGAGCAGGCGGCCGGACCGGCGTCGCTAGAAGTGGCCTTCGCCGGGGACGCCCGGTTCGAGCCGAGCTCCGCCTCGGCGGCATTCACCGTCACCAAGGAGCAGACGACGCTGGCCTACGCCGGGCCGACGGTGATCGCCAACAAGGGCGGTGCCCGCCTGGCCGCCACGCTCCAGGAGGAGGGTGTGGCGCCGGTCGCCGGCCGCCCGGTCATCTTCACGGTGGGCACCGGGCCGGCGGCCCAGTCCTGCAGCGGCACAACCGACGCCTCGGGTAGGGCCGAGTGCACGATCACGGCCCTCAACCAGCCTCTCGGACCGGGCACCGTGACCGCCGACTTCGCCGGCGACGGCTTCTACCTCCCGGTCACCACCAGCGCCTCGACCATGCTTTTCGAGTACCTGCCGCAAGGAGCGTTCGTGGTCTCCGGCGAGGGGGCGGCCGACGGCCGGCCGGTCACCTTCTGGGGCTCGCAATGGGCCAAGAACAACGCCGGGCCGTCCAGCTTCAAGGGCTTCGCCCCGACCACCGACCCGGGGCCCGCGGCCTGCGGTGGCACCTGGACCTCGGCAGGGGGCAACACGTCCCCGCCCGGGTCACTGCCGGCCTACATGGCCGTCGCCGTGAGCGGCGACGTGACCAAGGCCGGGAGCGAGGTCGGCGGCCGCATCACCCGGATCGTGGTGGTGAGGACCGATGGCGGCTACACCCCTGACCCGGCGACCCCTGGGACCGGCACGATCGTGGCGACGGTGTGCGGCTCATGAGGCGGCTCGGCCTCGTCGCCACCATCGCCACCCTGGTCGCCCTGACCGGGGTGGGCCCGGCGGGCGCCCAGACGCCGGCCAACCAGCGGGTGGACATCGTGTTCGTGGGCGCCCAGGCCGGCGTCGTCACCGCCCGCGGGGCCATCGACGCCGTCGGCCTGGTGACCGAGGAGAACACCCTGAACCCCGACGGGACGTTCCACGGCACCCTGCACTTCCAGTTCCTGCTGGGCTCGGTGACCGCGCCCTTCACCGGCGTGGTCACCGAGGTCGAGGTCGACCCCGCAACCTGCACCGGGCGCTTCGCCACCGTCGGCCAGTTCACCATCGCCTCGGGGACGGGCGCCTACGCCGGCGTCTCCGGATCCGGGCGGTTCTCCGAGCGGGGCATCTTCAACGCCGTCCCCACCCCCTCGGGATGCTCGCCGACGCTTCAGGTCCGCACCCTGCTGGTGACCGAGGCCACCGGCTCGGTGTCGCTCCCGCCCCGCCCCGGGCTCCTCGGCCTCCTCGGCCTCTAGCCCAGCCGGGGCGCCGTCGCCGTCTCAGCCCTCGCGGGAGAGGATGGCGACGGGGTGCTCGGGGTCGCGGCTGTGGACCTCCTCCCCCGGAGCCACCTCGACGCCCGCGTCGACGATGGCCTTCTCCACGCGGGCGCCCGCCCGGATCACGGCGTCGTGGAGGATGACGGAGCGGTCGACCACCGCGCCCGCCTCGACCACCACCCCGGGCGACAGGACGGACGAGGTGACGGTGCCGGCCACGCAGGAGGCGTGAGAGACCAATGAATCCTCGATCGACGCCGACCGCAGGATGCGGGCGGGTGGGCGGTCGCTTCCCGCAGTGCGGATGCGCCACCCGGGGTCGTCCAGCCCGATGCGGTCCTCCTCGACGAGCTCCTGGTGGGCCTTCCAGTAGCTGTCGGGCGTGCCGACGTCGCGCCAGTACCCCGTGTGGCGGAACTCGTAGGCCCGGCCGTCGGCCACCAGCTTGGGCAGGAGCCCGTTGCCGAAGTCGGCCATGGGCTCGCCGTCCTCGGCCAGCTCGGCGAGGGTGCCGAGGAGGGCGTCCGGCCGGTAGGCGAAGATCTCCATGGTGACCAGGTCACCCTTGGGCTCGTCCGGCTTGTAGGCGAAGTCCGTCACCCGGCCGTTGTCGTCCACCTGGACGACGCCGAAGCGGCTGGCGTCCTCGTCCACCCGGGTCGTGACCATGGTGACGTCGGCGTCGCGGGCCAGGTGGGCGTCGACCACCTCGCGGTAGTCGAGCCGGTACGGCGCGTCGGCGCTCATGACCAGGATGACGCCGGCCGGGCAGTCGCCCAGGAGGCGGCGGTGGTCCCAGAGGGCGTCGGCGTTGCCCTCGTGGAACCCGCCCTCCTCCCCCCCGGTGAACGGGTGCAGGATGCGCAACCCGCCCTGGGTGCGGTCGAGGTCCCACGGGCGGCCGTTGGCCATGTGGTCGTCCAGCGACTGCGGCTGGTACTGCTGGACCACCCACACGTCGCTGATCCCCCCGTTGGCGCAGTTGCTCAGGGGGAAGTCGATCAGCCGGTACTTGCCGGCGAACGGCAGCGCCGGCTTGGCCCGGCGCTCGGTGAGCGGGCCCATCCGGCTGCCCGCCCCACCGGCCAGGACGACGGCGAGGGTGTCGGGCCGGGTCACGGACGGCCCTCAGCCAGTGCGGCCCATCCTGCCGATGCGGTCGATCCGGCTGTGGTGGCGCTCGAGGGCGGCGTCGACCAGGTGCTCGATCAGGTCGGAGTACCCGATGCCCGTGGCCTCCCACATCTTGGGGTACATCGAGATCGGGGTGAAGCCGGGGATGGTGTTGACCTCGTTGACCAGCAGGCCGCGGCCGTCCTCCTCGTAGAAGAAGTCGACCCGTGCCATCCCGTCGACCCGGAGCGCGTGGCCGGCGGCCAGGGCCAGGCCCTGGACCTCCTCGACGACCTCGGGCGGGAGGGGCGCAGGGACGAGCAGCTCGGCCGCCCCGTCGGTGTACTTGTCCTCGTAGTCGTAGAACTCGTGACTGGGGCGCACCTCGCCGGGGAGGGACGCCCGCAGCCGGCCGTAGCCGAGCAGCCCGCACTCGAGCTCGCGGGCGGTCACCGCCTCCTCGAGCACCACCCACTCGTCGTAGGAGAGGGCCAGCTTCACCGCCGAGGCCAGCTCCTCCACGTCGTGGACCTTGGTGACCGCCACCGAGGAGCCGAGGTTGGCCGGCTTCACGAACAGGGGGAAGCCGAGCTCGGCCGCCCCCTCGTCGAGCGCCCCGTCGTCGACCTCGATGTCGCGCAGGGCCAGGTAGCGGACCTGGTCCATGCCCGCCCCGGCCAGCACGTCCTTGGCCATGGCCTTGTCCATGCACAGGGCCGAGGCCAGCACACCCGAGCCGATGTAGGGGATGCCGGCCAGCTCCAGCAGGCCCTGGAGGGTGCCGTCCTCGCCCTGGGGCCCGTGGACCAGGGGGAAGGCCAGCGACTCCGGCGTGAGCACGGAGGGGTCGACCCCGGGGCCCTCGGCCACCAGGGCGGTGGCGCCGGGGGGCGCCTCGGCCATGACCCACTGCCCGTCGGGCGCGATCCCGACCGGGACCACTTCGTAGCGTTCGGGGTCGACGGCGGCGATCACGTGGGCCGCGGTGATGCACGACACCTCGTGTTCGGCCGACCGCCCGCCGAAGAGGATGACCAGGCGCACGGGTGCGAGTCTAGGAGGGATGCGACTTCGGGCGACAGACGTGGCCGCGGCCACGGGGGGGACCCTCCTCGGCCCGGACGTGGAGATCGAGGGGGCATCGATCGACTCCCGCCTGGTGCGGGGCGGTGAGCTGTTCGTCGCCATCCGGGCCGAGCGGGACGGTCACGACTTCGTGGGCACGGCGCTGGATGCCGGGGCCGCCGCCTGCCTGGTGTCGGTCGACGCCGGCCGGGTGCCGGCCGTCCTCGTCCCGGACACCATGCCCGCCCTCACCGCCCTCGGTTCGGCGGCCCGAAACCGCCTTACGGCTCGCGTCGTCGGGATCACCGGGTCGGTGGGCAAGACGTCGACCAAGGACCTCCTGGCCGCGGCCCTGACCCGGCGCTACCGGGTCAGCGCCAGCGCCAAGTCGTTCAACAACGAGCTCGGCGTCCCCCTGACCGTCCTCAACACCCCCGGCGACGCCGAGGCCCTGGTGGTCGAGATGGGCGCCCGGGGGAAGGGCCACATCGCCGCCCTGTGCGCGGTGGCCCGCCCGCTGGTCGGCGTGGTGACGACCGTGGGCATCTCCCACGCCGAGTTCTTCGGGACGGTCGACGACGTGGTGGCGGCCAAGGGCGAGCTGGTCGAGGCCCTGCCCTCCGAGGGGACGGCGGTGCTGAACGCCGACGTGGAGCCGGTGGCGGGCATGGCGTCGCGGACGGTCGCCCGGGTCCTCACCTTCGGCCTGGCCGGGGGCGACGTGCGGGCCGAGGAGGTCTCCCTCGACGGCGACCTGCGGCCGACGTTCCGCCTGTGCTCCCCGTGGGGCCACGCCACCGCCCGGCTGGAGGTGCGGGGCCACCACCAGATCGGCAACGCCCTGGCCGCGGCGGCGGCCGCCCTGGCCTGCGACATGGACGTCCACGAAGTGGCCGAGGGCCTGGGCGACGCCCGCCTCTCCCCGTGGCGCATGCAGCTGGAGCGCTCCCCCTCGGGCGCCCTGGTGCTCAACGACGCCTACAACGCCAACCCGCTGTCGACCGAGGCCGCCCTGCGGGCCCTGGCCGGGCTGCCCGCCGAGCGGCGGACCGCGGTGCTGGGGGTCATGGCCGAGCTGGGCCAGGTCGGACCGGCCGAGCACGCCCGCGTGGGCGCGCTGGCCCAGGAGCTCGGCATCCGGCTGATCTCGGTGGCCGCTCCCGACTACGGGGGCGAGCTGGTCGCCGACCCGGCCCAGGCCCTGGAACGGCTGGGCCCCATCGGCCCCGGCGACGCCGTCCTGGTGAAGGGCAGCCGGGCGGCGGGACTCGAGACGGTCGCCGGTACGCTCGCCGCGTCGTGAGGATCTACACACGCAAGGGCGACGACGGCTCCACCGGGCTGCTGTACGGCGGGCGGGTGCGCAAGGACTCGGCCGTCCCGGCGGCGTGCGGCGACGTTGACGAGGCCCAGGCCGCCCTGGGCCTGGCCCGGGCCACGACCCAGTCCGGCACGGAGGTCGACCGGCTGCTGGTCCGCCTCGAGCGGGACCTGTGGGTCCTGATGGCCGAGCTCTCCACCCTGCCCGAGCACCGCGACCGCCTGGTGCCCGGCCGCACGCTGGTGACCGCCGAGATGGTGACCACGCTGGAGCCGCTTATCGACGACCTCACCGGCCGGTTCCGGCCCCTGACCGAGTTCGTCCTGCCCGGGCAGACCCCCACCGCCGCCGCCCTCGACCTGGCCCGGGCCGTTGTCCGCCGGGCCGAGCGCAGCGCCCTGGCAGTGGCGGTCGACGGCTCCCACGTGATCCCCTACCTCAACCGCCTGTCCGACCTGCTGTGGACCATGGCCCGCTGGCAGGAGGGCGACGCCCTTCCCGCCCGAGCCCCTGGCACCTCCCAGCCCCCGAGAGATCCGGAGTAGCCCATGCCCATCGCCTTCACCCTCGCCGACGACGTGCCCGCCGACGCGGCCGCCGTGGGCACGCCGGTCTTCGCCGGCCGGGTCGTGCCGCCCGGTGCGGCCGCCGACCTCGACCTGGCCTTCCTGGCCGAGCGGGGGTTCGAGGGCAAGCCGGGCGAGGCGCTGGCCGTGCCGTCCGGGCGGGGGACGTGGGTGGCCCTCGGCGTGGGCGAGCCGGAGCAGGTGACGGCGGAGACCCTGCGGCGGGCGGCGGCGGCGTTCGTGCGCACGGCGTGGAAGGACCGCACCGGCGCCCTCACCCTCCTGGCCGCCGCCCCGCCCGGCCTCGACCCGGCCCTGGCCGCCCGGGCCATCGTCGAGGGGGCGTCGCTGGCCGCCTACCGCTTCACCCGCTACAAGGCCGACCCCAAGCCCTGCCTGCTCGAGTCGATCGCCGTGGTGGGCTCGGGCGAGGCCGCCTCCCACGGGGTCGACCGCGGCGCTCGCGTGGGGGAGGCCGTCGCCCTGGCCCGCGACCTGGTCAACGAGCCGGCCCGGGCCATGACGCCCCGCCGGCTGGCCGAGATCGCCGCCGAGGTGGCCGAGGGCGAGGGCCTCACGCTGACCGTCCTCGACGAGGTGGCCATCGCCGCCGAGGGCCTGGGTGGCCTGGCCGGCGTGGCCTCCGGGTCCGACGAGCCGCCCCGGCTCATCGAGCTGGTCTACGACCCGCCGTCGCCCGAGGGGTCGGTGGCCCTGGTGGGGAAGGGGATCACGTTCGACTCGGGCGGGCTGTCGATCAAGACGGCCGAGGGCATGGAGACCATGAAGACCGACAAGTCGGGGGCGGCCGC
>JBOGIE010000042.1:0-3677 GCA_050742435.1 Acidimicrobiales bacterium
CGAACCGTCCTTGGGGCGAGCTGGCCCTGAGGTGCTCGCCGACCAGCTCGCCGTGGTCCCGAGCCAGCCGGTGGAGGAGGTGTCCCTCGGGCATGGTGGACGTTCTCCCCATGGGCCCGGGCGTCCACACGGTCCAGCCCGCATAGGGTCTGTGTCAGACCACCACCTTCGGAGGAGGACCCCATGGCTGACCGCACGGCGACCGCCAACTGGCAAGGCGACCTGTTCGAGGGCAGCGGCACCGTCTCGGCGGTGAGCAGCGGCCTCTTCACCGACGCCGCGGTGAGCTGGCCGGCGCGTACCGAGGAGCCGGGCGGCAAGACCAGTCCCGAGGAGCTGATCGCCGCCGCCCACGCCGCCTGCTTCTGCATGGCGCTGGCCAACGAGCTGGCCACCCGCGGCCACCCGCCGGCCCGGCTGGAGGCCCAGGCCACGTGCACGTTCGAGCCGGGCAAGGGCGTCACCGTCATGGCCATCGACGTGACCGCCGACGTCCCGGGCACCGACGAGGCCGGGTTCCGCGAGGGGCTGGACGCGGCCGAGCAGTCGTGCCCCGTATCCAACGCCCTGCGGGGCAACGTCGACATCCAGGTCGACGGCCGCCTCGGCTGACCCCTGCAACCGCTCAGTGTCGACGTCGAGCGCCAGCGCGGCGTCACCATCACCTGGGAGGACGGCCGGGTCAGCCGGTTCGGCCTGGAGGAGCTGCGGGTCAACTGCCTGTGCGCCCAGTGCCGGGGCTTGCGCGAGCAGGGCAAGGAGGCCTGGACCCAGGCGCCGGGCGCGCCTCCCTTGCGGATCGAGTCGGTCAGGGAGGTCGGCAACTGGGGCCTGAACTTCGGGTGGAACGACGGCCACACGACCGGCATCTACACGTGGGAGGTCCTGCGGGCGTGGGACGAGGAGGAACGACCCGGTGAGTGAACGACCCTCCGGTCACGACGTGCCCGCCGGGGTGGAGGGCGGGGCCACGCCGAGCGGCGGGCCGCCTCAGCCGCCGCCGCCCGAACCGTCGCACGCCGAGCGGTGCCGGACGCTGGTGGCCTCGGCCAACCGCGGCGCGCTGTCCACGCTTGCCGTCGACCCCGCCGGCTACCCGTACGGGTCGGTCGCCACCTACGGGCTGGACGACCGCGGCAATCCGCTGTTCTTCGTCAGCCTCATGGCCGAGCACACCCAGAACGCCCGGCACGACCCCCGCGGCAGCCTGCTGGTGACGGAGCCGGTGGCCGAGGGCGCCGACCCTCTGGCCAGCGGCCGGGTGACGTTGCTGGGCCGGCTGTCGGAGGTCGACCGGAAGGTGGCCCAGGAGCGGTACCTGGCGGCCAACCCGACCGCCGCCTACTACATCGAGTTCGGGGACTTCGTGTTCTACCGACTCGACGTCGAGAGCATCCGCTACGTGGGCGGGTACGGGCGGATGAGCTGGGTCGACGCCGGCCGGTACGCCGCCGCCGAGCCCGACCCGCTGGCCCCTGCCGCGGCGGCGATCATCGGCCACATGAACGCCGACCACGCCGAGGCCCAGGTGCTGTTCTGCCGGCACCTGGCCGGGCGACCCGACACCACCGAGGCCAGCATGTCGGCGGTCGACCGCTACGGGTTCGAGATGGTGACGGTGGGCCCGTCCGGCCGGGCCGCGGTGCGCCTCGGGTTCCCCCAACCGTGCGCCACGGCCGACGAGGTTCGCCGGGCCATGGTGGCCATGGTCGCCGAGGCCCGCGCCCTCGCCAACCGGTGACACCTGGTGCGACATACGACACCAGGTGTCACCGGTTCGCCGGTCACGGCCGCAGCGGTCTGCATGGTGGTCCTCTCATCTCAGGGAGAGCGACCGGTCCGTACGGGCGAGGTGCTCGTGGACCATGGCGACCACCTCCGCTCCTTCGCCGGCCGCCGAGGCCACCCGCTTGATCGAGCGGTGGCGCACGTCGCCGGCGGCGAAGATACCCGGGACGCTCGTCTCGAGCGGCAGGGTGCCCGGCGCCCAGTGGGTGCAGGAAAGCCCCGCGTCCTCGATCGCGTCCGCCTCGATGATGTCCGTGCCGGTGAGGACGTAGCCCCGCGGGCAACGGCCGATCTCGGCCGGAAGCCACCGCGTCCGAGGCTCGCCTCCGATCAGGACGAAGAGGCCGGCCGCCGGCAGCGTCTCCTCGGTCCCGAGTCGCCGGTCGCGCAGCACGATCTCCTCCAGCCGGTGCTCGCCGGTGCCGGCCACGGCCTCGGTGCGGTTCCGCACGTCGATGTTCCCCGTCGCGCCGATCTCGGTGACCAGGTAGTCGGACATGCCCGCCCCCAGCGAGTCGCCCCGCACCAGCATGGTGACGTGGGACGCGTACCGGGCCAGGTGCACGGCCGCCTGCCCCGCCGAGTTCCCGGCGCCCACGACGAACACCGGCTGCCCAGCCATCGCGGGCGCTTCGCTCACCGCCGGCCCGTAGAACACGCCGCGGCCGACCAGCCGCTCGAGCGAAGGCGCCGCCAACCGGCGATAGGCCACGCCGGTGGCCACGACCACGGCCCGGGCCTGGATCTCCTCACCGTCGGACAGGGAAAGCGTGTGGCAGGGGGCACCGGGGCGCAGCTCCAGTGTGTCGCGCAGCAGGCGGAAGGAGGCGCCGAAGTGCCAGGCCTGGTCGTAGGCCCGTACCGCCAGGTCACTCCCGCTGATGCCCCGCGGGAAGCCGAGGTAGTTCCGGATGCGCGAGGTCGTGCCCGCCTGCCCGCCGATGGCTTCCCTCTCGATCACGAGCGTCCTCAGGCCCTCCGAGGCGGCGTACACCGCGGCGGCGAGGCCGGCGGGCCCAGCACCGACCACGGCGACGTCGAACTCCCCGTCCACGTGGTCGAGGTTGGCACCGAAGGCGTCCGCCGCCTGCCCGTTGGTGGGGTCGATGAGGACGCGGCCGTCCTCGAAGGCCAGCACGGGGCACGAGGCCGCGTCGGTGCCGGCCGCTTCAAGCACTGCTCGTCCCTCGGGCGAGTCCGGGGACAACGAACCGAAGGGGATGCCGTAGCGGGCCAGCAGGTCCTTCACCTCGTGGCTGCGGGAAGACCACTGGTCGCCGACGACGCGCACGACCGGGCGCCCGCCGCCGTGGGCCCTGGCCCACTCCCGCAGCAGCTCGGTCACGACGTGGTGGAACTGCTCGTCCCTCGCGCCGACCGGCTTGCGGAGCGTGCAGTCGATCTGGCCGAGGCCGGACGCCGTGACCAGGTCGCGCTTGGACCGGTTCACGTCGACCCATTCGACGATGAGGCCGCGCTTGGCCGTGGGGTGCAGGCCGCCGGCGAGGACGAGCACGTCAATGCCGGACATCGGTGTCATCCAGAGATCGGCGAGGAGGAGGGCGACCGGCCGCCCGGCGTCCCGGAGCCGGCGCAGGGCTAGGAGCGCGGCCTCGGGCGAGCCGTATGCCAGTACCTCGTAGTCGGCGCCGTAGCGCTTCGTCAGCTCCGTCCCGACACGCGCGAGGGCGGCGGGGTCGTCGTCCACCACGAGGATGACCGGTCCGGTCATGAAGGGGCGCGTGAGACGTCGAAGCTGAACATCATCCCGCTCTGGGCGTGTTCGGCGATGTGGCAGTGGGCCATCCACATCCCGGGGTTCGAGACGTCGAGGAGCACGTCGACCGTATGGCCGGCCGGTACGAGCACGGTGTCCTTCCACACCAGGT
>JBOGIE010000042.1:3777-13509 GCA_050742435.1 Acidimicrobiales bacterium
CCGGCCCGCCGTAGAGCAGGGGCATGAGCGACGAGAAGGCGAGCACCTTGTCCGGCGGCCGCTCCATGTGGGCGGCCAGCGCCTGCCGGGCGGCGGTCAGCTCGGGGTCGGTGCGCAGCTGGTCGAACGTGCGGGCCGCGTCCCCGGTGGCGGTGCCGGCCACCCAGAACGACCCGAGGTTGTAGACGTGGTCGGGCGTGCGGTGCTCGAGGCGCACCTTGCCGGGCGTGTCGAACAACACGTCGACCACGGCCCGCTCCGACGGCGCCAGCAGCACCTCCTCCACGAACGTCTCCCGCTCGTACCGGCCGCTGTCCCCCCCGACCAGCTTCATCCGGGCCCCGGGCAGGGCGACGTTGAAGATCCGGGTGTTGGCCGTGTTCACCAGGTAGAGGCGGACCACGTCGCCCACCGCGGCCTGGCCGGTGAACCGGGTCTGGCCGTTGGTCAGCATCACGTTGCCGTACCGCCCCATGGCCGTGAACGTGGGCCCGTCCTTGGAGAACGGCGCCACCTTCCCGTCCTCGACCAGGAGGTCGTCGAGGGTGATCCCCAGGTGGCGGTCGACCGCGGGCCAGTACGCAGGGTCGGACGGCTCCACGATGATCGTGCCGTACAGGCCCATCTCCAGGCCGAAGTCCTCGCGGACGTGGGGGTGGTACCAGTAGAAGCCGGCGTCGGGGAACTGGAGCTTGTAGCTGAACGTCCCGCCGATGGGGATGGGCGCCTGGGTCTCGTGCGGCACCCCGTCGTAGCGGTTCTCCAGCCGCAGGCCGTGCCAGTGGACGGTGGCCTCGGTTTCCCCATCGTTGCGTACCTCGATCTCGATCTCCGTGCCCTGGTCGACGTGCAGGACCGGTCCGGGGATCGACCCGTTGTAGGCCAGCATGCGCAGGACGTCGTCGCCGATCCGGTTGGCGACCGGGGCGATCCGCAGGTCGAAGCGGTCGCCGTGGCGGAGGCGGGCGACCTGCGCGGGCGTCGCCAGCTCGAGCCCGGTCGTGTCGGTCGAGAACAACTGGGTCACCGCGGCTCCCCTTCCAGGATGGCCCGGAGGTCGTCCGGGATGGGCATGGGCGCGAAGGCGCTCACGTTGGCGCCCCCCGTGTTCCCGACGGGGTACCTGCCGGTCAACGACCCGGGCCCGGCCACGACCACCCGGAAGAGCTGGCCGAGGATCTCGCGGCGGTCGCGCCGGCGCAGGGCCGAGCCGATCATGGCGATGTGAGTCCGCACGTGCGGGCGGACCATGGGCTGGCTGAGGATGTGGGCCCGCTCAAGGTGGTGCCACTCGGCGCCCGCGTCCGCTCGCTGGCGGGCCTCCCGAGCCAGGCCCATCTCGTCCGACCAGGCCTGACGCAGGTGTGGCGCGGCCAGTGTCCTTTGCATTTTCCTCTCTCCTCTACTCCGACGCGATTGCGGCCAGCACGTTCAGGTTCGACGCCCTCCGGCTGGGACGGATGGCCGCGGCGACACCCGCCACCGCGGCGAGCACCACGACCACGGCCAGGCTGCCGACCGGGAGGTTGAGCTGGTCGATCCCCTCGTCGGCGAGGGCGGTGACCAGCGCCCAGCCGAAGACGACGCCGATGAGCAGCCCGAGCACCGTCCCCTGCACGGCGATGATGACCGACTCCCACCTGATCGTCGACCGCAGCTGCTTCCTCGTCATCCCCACCGCCCGTAGGAGCCCCAGCTCACGAGTGCGCTCGAAGATCGACAGGGCGAGGGTGTTGCCGATGCCCATGAGGGCGATGATGATCGCCAGGGCCAGAAGGGCGTAGACGAGGCCCAGGATCTGGTCCACCGCCGCCCCCTGCTCGGCCTTGAACTGCTCCTGGTCGAAGACGTCCGCCCCGGCGTAGGCCGCGGCCACCCCTTCGACCGCGGCCCTGGTCGCCGCCGCGCTCGCCCCGTCCGCCTTCTTGACGAAGACCTGGGCGTCGTAGCGGTTGGCGAAGTTGGCCTCGAAGGCGTCGACCCCGAGGATGTAGGAGCCGACGGGCTGGTCCTCGTCGTAGATCAACGCCACTCGCAGCGACTGTGGCCCCGTGTCCTTGAACACGACCGGAACCCGGTCACCGACCTTGAGGCCCTTCTCCCCGGCCTTGTCGGTGTGGATCCCGATGGCGTCGCGGCCCAGGTCGGCGGGAGCACCCTCGAGCGGCTTGACGTCGAGCAGCCCGAACGCCGTCCTCGGGTCGAGGCCGGCCAGGGTCTGGGCCGAGCCGTCCACCTCGGCGAAGCCCCGGCTCAGGCCGGTGGCGACGGCCACCTCGGGAAGGGCGTTCAGCTGCCCCGCCATCCCGGGGTCGATCCCACCGACGAAGCCGGCGCCCGAGTCGACGACGAAGTCGCCCGTGACCGCCCGGTCGGTCGAGGCGTCGATCGACGCCTTGGTCGAAGAGGCGAGGATGGTGATGAAGCCGACGATGCCGACACCGATCATGAGGGCCGACGCGCTGGCGGCGGTGCGCTTGGGGTTGCGCATGGCGTTCTCCCGAGCGAGCGCTCCGGCCGCCCCACGGAGGCGAGGCAGGGGAGCGCCGAGGAAGCGGCTGAGCGGGAGCGAGATCGTCCGGCCGAGGACCGAGACGGCGAAGAACACCAGTAGCACCCCCAAGCCGACGATGGGGATGGCGTTGTCGCTGTCACCGAACAGTCCCATGAGCATCGAGCCGGCCCCGGCCGCGAGGAGGAGCAGCCCGACCAGCACCCGCTGCTTGGAGCCGTAGCCGGCGTTGCCGGCCACCTGGGCCCGCATGGCGGCGATGGGCGGGATCTTGGCCGCCTTCCGGGCCGGCGAGAGCGCGGCTCCGAGGGTGACGACCATCCCGGTGACGACGGAGATCACCACGGTGCTGGGCTCGAGCACGATGCCGCTGCCCGGGATCTCGAGCCCGAAGGCGGCCAGCATGGCCTTCAGCAGCCCGGCCACGGCGACTCCCGCCGCCAACCCCAGCGCCGACGCCACCAGGCCGATGGCGGTGGCCTCCACCAGCACGGAGGAGAGGATCTGGCGCCGGCTGGCGCCGAGGGCGCGCAACAGCCCGTTCTCGCGCGTGCGCTGGGCGACGGTGATGGAGAAGGTGTTGAAGATCATGAACCCGCCGACCAGCAGGGCCACGACCGCGAACACCATGAGGAAGGTGTTGAAGAACGAGAGATCCTCGGCGATGTCGTCCCGGTTCTCGGTGGTGACGGCGACGCCGGTCACGGCTTCGGTCCCGCCCGGGAGAACGGGCGCCAGCCGGCTGACGAGCTCGGCCTGCGACACGCCCTCGGCCGCGACCAGGGCGATGCTGTCGAACTTGCCGGGCTCGGCCACCAGCCGCTGGGCGGCCGGACCGGTGAACAGCACGAACGACGCCCCACCGGGGCTGTCGGCGGTGCCGAACTTGGCGATGCCGGCGATGCGGACCTGCTGCGGGGGCCCCTGCACCAGGACGGTGGTGGTGTCCCCGACGGTCAGCTTGCCGTCGTCGGCGCTCTTCTTGTCGATCACCACCTCGTTGTCCGCCCGGGGCGGCTGGCCGGCCACGAGGGTGAACGGGTTCAGCTCCTCGGCCTCGCTCCAGTTCCCCCCGTACGTGGGCGCGCCCATCTGCGGATTGCCGATCGCCTTGCCGTCCTTGCCGACCAGGCGGGCGTAACCCTGGACCTGGCCCTCGACCACCGCCGCTCCGGTCACGCCCTCCAGGGAGCTGACCAGGGACTGGTCGACCCGGCTGCGCTGAGCGCCGCTGTTCATGGGCCCGTCGAAGGCGGCCTCGGCCCGGACGACGGCATCGGTGTTCTCGTACACGTCGCCGAACAGGTCGTCGAAGGTCTTGCCGATGGTGTCGGTGAGCACCAGGGTGCCGGCCATGAACGCCACCCCCAGGGTGACGGCCAGCGCGGTGGTGAACATGCGCCGCTTGTGGGCGAGCAGCCCCTTGATCGTCGTCCTGAACACCGCTACTCCCCGAACCGCTTCATGCGCTCGAGCACCCGCTCGGCCGTCGGCTCGTGCATCTCGTCGACGATGCGCCCGTCGGCGAGGAAGACGATGCGGTCGGCGTAGCTGGCGGCCACAGGGTCGTGGGTCACCATCACGATCGTCTGGCCCATACCGTCCACCGCCCCCCGCATGAACTGAAGGACCTCGGCCCCCGAGCGGGAGTCCAGGTTGCCGGTGGGCTCGTCGGCGAAGATGATCTGGGGCCGGGTCGCCAGGGCCCGGGCCACGGCCACCCGCTGCTGCTGGCCACCGGAGAGCTCCGAGGGGCGGTGCTGCAGCCGTTGGCCGATGCCCATGGTGCCCACCACGTTGTCGATCCACGCCTGGTCGCCCTTGTGACCGGCGAGGGTCAGAGGAAGGGTGATGTTCTCGATGGCGGTGAGGGTCGGCACCAGGTTGTAGGCCTGGAAGATGAAGCCCACCCGGTCGCGGCGCAGGATCGTGAGCCTCTGGTCGTCGAGCCTGCTCAGGTCGGCCTCGCCGATGTAGGCCTTGCCCGAGGTCAGGGTGTCGAGGCCGGCGATGCAGTGGAGCAGGGTCGACTTGCCCGAACCCGAGGGCCCCATGATGGCCGTGAACTGGCCGGCGGTGAACTCCACGGAGACGCCGTCGAGGGCGCGGACCTCCGTCTGGCCCTTGCCGTAGACCTTGAGGGCATCGACGGTGCGGGCCGCGGCCGATGCCCTGACCGGGCTGGGGACGTCACTGGCTCTGATGGCCATGCCAGGTTCCTTTCCTAGAGATCGCGTTGGTGCGTGTGCGGCGGACCAGGGTCAGTCGGTTGAGCCTCATCGGTCATCTGCTCGCGTGCCTCCCCTCTCGGCGTGGCTGCGGCCGCTGGGACCGATCAGCCGCTCCCCCTTTCCCCGTCCGCTCGTCCGCGCGCAGGCGAGCAGGCACCCTCGATCCTCGCGAGGGTCGGCGTCACCTTTCATGGGTCCAAAGACCCCATAACGGGGCGACATTTGACGTACACGCCCGTCCGGCACGCGTACCGGGCCGATCCCTGGGAGAATGGATGGGCCTCGTGGCGTGACCGAATGACATGACCGGCGTGGACAAGTCAGCAGACTGGGGTCCCGACGGGGCAGGGGAGGCCCAGGCGCTCCTGGCCCTGGCCCACGACGCCGTCATCGTCCGGACCCCGAGTGGGGTGGTCCGGTTCTGGAACCGAGGCGCGGAGGAGACCTACGGCTGGATCGCCGACGAGGTCGTCGGTCGCCCGGTCCAGGACGTGCTGCCGACACCCGCGGCCGTGTCGGCGGTCGTCGAAGAGTCCCTGGGTGCCAGCGGCGCCTGGGAGGGCCGGCTCACCCACACCCGACGGGACGGGGAGGAGATCGTGGTCGTCTCCCGGGTGGTGCTTCACGACGATGGGCACGGCCGTCCGGTCTCGGTCCTGGAGATCCACCGGGAGCTCACTGCCGCCAGCCAGGCGGAGGAAGAGCTGCGCAAGAGCGAAGAGCGGTTCCGCCTGCTGGTCGACGGCGTGTCGGACTACGCCATCTTCATGCTTGACGCCGACGGCCACGTCGTGAGCTGGAACTCGGGCGCCGAGCGGATCAAGGGGTACCGGCCCGAGGAGATCCGCGGACGGCATTTCTCCGTCTTCTACCCTCCGGAGGACGCCGCCGCCGGCATGCCCGAGGAGGAGTTGCGCCGGGCGGCGGCGAACGGCCGGGTGGAAGCCGAGGGCTGGCGGGTCCGCAAGGACGGCTCTCGGTTCTGGGCGAGCGTCACCGTCTCCGCCCTGTGGGACTCGGCCGGGGGCCTCCGCGGCTTCGCCAAGGTCACCCGCGACGTCACCGAGCGCATGCGGTTCGAGGAGCACCTCGAGCGTCAGGCGCGGCTCCTCGACATCGTGAGCGACGCCGTCATCGCCACCGACGAACACCTGGTGCTCACCTCATGGAACGCCGGTGCCGAGCGCCTGTACGGCTGGGCGGCCGACGACGTCCTGGGCCGGCCGTCCGAAGAGGTTCTCGCCACCAGGATCCCGAGGGGCTCGAGAGATGAGGCGCTCCGGGTGCTCGCCGACGGAGGCGAGTGGCGGGGCGAGGTCCTCCACCGCCACCGGGACGGCACCGAGCTGCTCGTCGAGGCGGCGGCCATGGTGCTACCGGGTGGACCGGCCCATGTGGTCAGCGTCAACCGGGACGTCACCGAGGTCAGGCGGGCCATGCTCGCCGAGGAGCGCAACCGGCTGGCGCGCGACCTGCACGACTCGGTGTCACAAGCTTTGTTCTCGATGACGCTGCAGGCCAGGGCGCTGGAGCTGGCCCTGGATCGTGCCGGCATCGATCGGGCGGGCCCCGTCGGCGAGGGCATCAGCCAGATCCGCCAACTGACCCAGGGGGCGCTGGCCGAGATGCGGGCGCTGATCTTCGAGCTGCGGCCGGGGGCGCTGGCCGAGGAGGGCTTGGTCGCCGCCCTGGGCAAGCTGGCTGCCGCGCTCGAGGCCAAGGAGGGCCTGCGGGTCGACATCACGGCTCCGTCCGAACGGGTATCGCTGGAGTCCGACGTCGAGGAGAACCTCTACCGCCTGGCCCGGGAAGCGCTGAGCAACGTGGTCAAGCACGCCCGGGCGCGAACCGTCCGAGTCGGGGTGGAGACCGGCTCGGACCACGTGACGCTGGAGATCGCCGACGACGGCGTGGGCTTCGACACCGGGGCTAGCCGGCCAGGCCACCTCGGCCTACGGACGATGGCCGAGCGGGCGGCGAACGTCGGTGGGGACATCGAGGTGACGAGTGTGCGGGGGCAGGGGACAACGGTCCGGGTCACCGCCCCCCTGGTCGCCGCCGGCTGACTACATCCGGTCAGGTGGTCCCGACGGTGCCGGCCGCCACGTCCTGGAGGGTGGCGAGGAGGGCGTCCGCCCCGGCGTACTTCCCGACGAAGGCGGCCGCGCCCGCGGCGAGCGTGCTGGCCCGCAACGCCTCCTGGACGCTGAGAGCCACGACCGTACGGCCTTTGGCCGCCAGGCGGTCCAGGACGGCGAACCCCTCGCGGGACGAGGGGAGCAGGATGTCGAGGAGCACGATGTCGGGGGCCAGCTCCTCGTCGGCGCGGAGCGTGGCGGCGTCGGAAGCCGCCTCACCGGCGACGGAGAGGCCGGGTGCCGACCGGAGAAGGGCGCACAGGGCTCGTCTCACCCGGGCGTCGTCGTCGACCACGAGTATCCGCGCTGGTCGGGCGCCAGGCCTGGTGTTGTTCGCGGTCACGTTCCCCTGCCCGTCGAGTGCCCCCTGGATTAGACCGCGTCGGTGGCACGGAGTCCCGAGACAATTGACGCGGCTTCAGTCATCGGATGACGTAAGTCCCTCGCGGATGGCCCACAGGGCGGCCTGGGTCCGGGAGCGCACGCCGATCTTGGTCAGGATGTTGCTCACGTGGGTCCGCGCCGTCCGCTCGCTGATGAACAGGGATTGGCCGATCTCCTTGTTGGACGCGCCTTTGGCGACGAGGATCAGCACCTCCCGCTCCCGCTCGGTCAGCGGCGGCGTGGCCGGATCCCGTCTTGGCAGCCGGAGCGACCTGGCCAGCTCCCGGGCGGCCGCCGGGCTGATGTGGACCTCGCCGTGGTGGGCACCCCGGATGGCGGAAGCCACCTCGTCGGCTTCGGCGTCTTTGAGCACGTAGCCGGTGGCGCCGGCGGCGAGGGCGGCCTGGACCTTGTCCTGGGCGACGAAGCTGGTGAGGGCCACGACCTCGATCTCCGGATGCCGCTCCCGGATCAGCGCCGTCGCCGTGATCCCGTCCATGCCCGGCATCAGCAGGTCCATCACCACGACGTCCGGCGCCTGCCCGATCTCCGCCAGGTGGTCGAGCTCTTCCACGGCCGGCCCGCCGTCGGCGGCCTCGCCGACGACCTCCATGTCGTCGAGCACCTGCAGGTACGCCTTCATCCCCGTCCGGACGACGGCATGGTCGTCCACCAGGTAGACCCGGATGCGCTCCTCCGGCGCAGCGGACGCGCCGCCCGTCAGCTCGCTCATCCCGAGGGAGCGTTGTGGACCATTCGCCGTGTGTACCCGTGGGGCCCGCGGGCGGAACGGCTACGACGCCCGCGCCCGGGCCGCAGTCGGCGAACTGGTGACACCTGGTGCGACATGCGACACCAGCTGTCACCAGTTCGCCGGCTATGTGCGCAGTGAGCGGAGGCGGCTGACCACCTCCGGGAACGCCCGGCGGAAGGCGCCGACGTCCTCATCGGTGGTCGACCAGCCCACCGACACCCGCAGCGAGCGCTCGGCCTCCACGCCCATGGCGGCCAGGACGGGGGAGGGCTCGAGCGACTCAGACGAGCAGGCGCTGCCCGAGTGGGCCGAGATCCCGGCCTGGTCCAGGCCCAGCAGCACCGCCTCGGCCTCCACCCCGGCCACGCCCAGGCAGGCGATGTGGGGCACCCGGTCGTCCACGTCGCCGTAGGTCACCACGCCCTCGACCGCGGTGGCCGCGGCGATCAGGGCTTCGGTCTGCTTCCGGGCCCGGGCGGCTTCGTCGTCGAGCGTCTCGGCAAGGACGGCGCACGCCGCCCCGAACCCGACGATCCCGGCCACGTTCTCCATCCCGGCCCTGCGGCCCCGTTCCTGCTCCCCGCCCACCAACAGGGGCCGCAGGCGCAGCCCCCGGCGCACGAGCAGGGCCCCTACCCCTTGCGGGCCGCCCAGCTTGTGGGCGCTGACCGACATCAGGTCGGCGTCGAACTCCACCGGGAGGTGCCCGGCCGCGCCGGCGGCGTCCACGTGCACGAGCACGCCCCGCTCCCGGCACCCGGCCACCACCTCGGCCACCGGCTGCCGCGTGCCGACCTCGTGGTTGGCCCACTGGACGTGGACCAGCGCGGTCTCCCCCGCCCGGACCGCGGCCAGCACCTCGTCCGCGTCGACCCGCCCGTTCTTGTCCACGCCGACCTCGGTCACGTCGCCGAACGCAGCCGAGGCGTCCCGCACGGCCGAGTGCTCGACCACGGGCACGACCACGTGCCGGCCCCGGCCGGTGGCCCCCCACACCGCGGCGACGATGGCCTCGGTGCCCCCGCTGGTGAACACCAGCTCACGCGGCCGGGCGCCGAGCAGGGCGGCCACCTGCTCCCGGGCCTCCTCGACCGCGCCCCGGGCCAGCTTCCCGTCGGTGTGGACCCGGCCGGGGTCGGCGGCGAACGAGAGCCACGGCAGCATGGCCTCGACCACCTCCGGCCGGACCGGCGACGTGGACGCGTGGTCGAGGTAGTGCCGGGCCACCCGGCCGCTTAGACCAAAGTGACGCAGATGTCGTCGCCGTGGGGGCGGGACGCCGACGTCTCGGGCACGGTGTCGCCGTAGAGGGTGTCGAGCATGCCCTTGACGATGCCCCGGTCGACGGCGCAGATCACCGGGTGCTGGACGGCGGCGCCCCCGAAGGGGCACTGCTCGGAGATGATGGCCAGCCCGTCGGCCCGTGACTCGGTGTGGGAGGCGAAGCCGTGGGCGGTCAGGGCGTCGGCCACCGCGTGCAGGGCGGCCTGGAGCGACCGGTGTCCCTCGCCCGGAGCCATGGAGGCGGCGAGGGAACGCCCGTACTCCTCGCCCACCGCCTCGGCCATGGCCTCGGCCTTCTCGATGGGCACGAGGGCCAGGGTGCGGGCCAGCAGGGCGATGAGCAGCTCGTCGCGCCGGACGGGGAACTCGAGGGCCAGGGCCTTGTCGGTTGCCTGGTAGCGCTTCGACGGGCGACCGGCGCCGGGCTTG
>JBOGIE010000043.1:0-13467 GCA_050742435.1 Acidimicrobiales bacterium
GTCGGCGCCTCCGACCACATCACCACCAAGGCCCTGTACGCCCGCGACCCGGACGGGATCGAGTTCGAGGTGTCGTGGCTGTTGCCGGCCGACCTCATCACCGAGGAGATGCGGGCGGCCATGAAGACCCTCACCCGCCCCCGCCCGCTGGACCTGGAGGGCGAGATCGCCCGCTACGGCGCCGACACCCGGGGCGGGGTGGGCGTGTCCATCCCGGTTGGGTAAGGGTCGGGCCATGGCCCAGGACCCGATCGAGGACGACGACACGGCGCGGCGGCCCTCTCCGGGCGCCAGCGGGCCGGGTGAGCCCGGCTACGAGGGCGACGCCCCGATCGGGGACGAGGGGGCGGCCGCCGGCCCCGAGGCGTACCAGGATCCGTTCGGCCGCCCCGAGCCCGACGGCGACCCGCCGGCCTGAACACCTGAGCGGCCCCGCGCAGCTGCCGGCGGGCCGGTTCTCGTCCTGGCTCGCCTTCCTCCGGGCCCGCGCCGGCGGCCTCCCCGATCGCCGAGCGGGTGAAGCGGGCTCTCCTGACGAACCGGTGACGCTGAACGGCGCCGGGCGCGGTTGACCGTCACCGGTTCGGGCCGGTTCTCACTCGTGGGAGATGGCGGCCAGGACGTCGAGGCGGGCGGCCCGGCGGGCGGGGAAGACGGCGGCCACCACCCCGGCCACCGCGGCCAGGACGACGTAGACGAGCAGCTGGCCGGCGGGGATGACGATGTTGGTGACGCCCTCGCTGTCCAGGGCGTTGACGATGGCCCAGCCGAACAGCATCCCGACGCCCACGCCCAGCACCGCGCCGAGCACGGCGATGATGACCGACTCCCCCCGGATCATGGAGCGGACCTGGCGGCGGGACATGCCCACCGCCCGCAGGAGACCCAGCTCGCGGGTCCGCTCGAAGATGGACAGGGCCAGGGTGTTCACGATCCCGAACAGGGCGATGATGATCGACAGGAACAGCAGCGCGGTGACCAGGCCCAGGATCTGGTTGACCTGGTTCTCCTGCTCCTCCTTGAACTCGGCCTGGTCCCGCAGCTCGACGTTGGGGTAGTCGGCCGTCACCCGCTCGACCGCGGCCCGGGCCGCTTGGGGGCTCACCCCCTCGGCCGTCCTGGCCAGCACGATGAAGTCCAGGCGGTCGGTGAAGTTGGCGTCGAAGGTGGCGGTCGACACCAGGTAGCTGCCCAGGAGCTGGTTGTTGGCGAACGTGCCGGCGATGCGGATCTGCTGCTCCCCGGTGCGGGCGAAGGTCATGGGCAGCACGTCGCCGACGCCGAAGCCCTCCTCCTCGAGCTCATCCTCGTCGATCAGGATGTCGCCCCGGGCCAGGCCGCCGACGTCACCCTCGGTGACGTCGAGCTTGAGGACCCGGCCGATCGTGTCCGGGTCGCCGGCGAAGAGCGACCGGCCCTCTCCCTGGTACCGCCACTGCCCGGTCTGCAGGCCCGACACCGCGGCCAGCTCGGGCTGCTCGGCCAGCCGGGGGGCCAGCTCGGTGCTGATGGTGGGGACGAACTGGGTGGTGGTGATGATGAAGTCGGCGGCCAGGTACTCGTCGACGATCTCGGCGGCCGAGTCCTTGATCGACGCGGCCAGCACGCTGACGCACGCCACCAGCCCGAGCCCCACGGTGAGGGCGGCCGACGTGGCCGCGGTGCGGCGGGGGTTGCGGACGGCGTTCTGGCGGCCGAGCTTTCCGGACACGCCGGCGATGCGGGGGAGCGGGGACCCGATGGCCCTGGCCATGGGTCGAGCCACCGCCGGGCTGAGCAGGGCCACGCCCACGAAGACCAGGGCCGCCCCCAGTCCCACGAGCGACAGGCTGCCGGACAGGCCGAACAGCAGGGCAGCCGCACCCACCGCGGTGACCACGCCGCCCACGACCGTCCGCCCCCGCAGCGGTCCGCCCTGCTCGACCCCGGCCCCCCGCAGGGCGGCCATGGGGCTGATCCGCGACGCCCGCCGGGCGGGGGAGATCGACGACAGGACGGTCACCACCACGCCGACCACCAAGGCGGCGATGACCGTCCGGGGCTTGACGACCACGCCCGACGCAGGAAGGTCGATGCCGAAGGCCTTGAGCAGCTCCTGGAGGCCGATGGCCACCAACACGCCGAGGCCCAGGCCGACCAGCGACGCGAAGAGGCCGACGACGAACGCCTCCCCGATGACCGAGGCCATCACCTGCCCGCGGCTGGCCCCCAGCGCCCGCAGGAGGGCCAGCTCCCGGGTGCGCTGGGCCACGAGGATCGAGAAGGTGTTGAGGATGATGAACCCGCCCACGAACAGTGAGATCCCGGCGAACACGAGCAGGGCGGTGCCGAAGAAGCCGAGGGCCTGCTGCACCGACTCGGCGCTCTCGTCGGCCACCTGCTGGGAGGTGACCACCTCGATACCTTGGGGCACGGCGGCGGCCACCCGGGCGCGCAGCTCGAGACTCGACACGCCGGGCGCGGCCTTGGCCTCCACGGAGTCGTAGCGCCCGACTTTGCCGAAGACCCGCTGCGCCGTCTCCAGCTCGAAGATGGCCAGGGTGGCGCCGGCCAGGTTGTCGGCCTCCCCGAACCCGGTGACGCCCACGATGGTGAAGTCCTCGGTCGGGCCGCGGAACAGCATCCGCACCCGGTCGCCCACCGTGAAGTCGCGCTCCCGGGCGGTGACGGCGTCGACCACCACCTCGCCCGCCCGCTCCGGTGCCCGGCCCGAGCGCAGCTGGAGCGGCGACAGCTCGGGGTCCGTCCAGTTGAAGCCCAGCGTGGGCGCCCCCGAGGTGGCGACCGCCTTGCCTTGCTCGTCGATGAACTGGGCGTAGCCCGTCACCGTGGGCTCGGCCGCCTCCACACCCGGCACCCGCCGCACCGCCTCCAGCACCGAGGCGGGGACGGTGTCGCGGGTGGTGTCGATCCCCGCGTCGTCCCCGAACCCGGACTCGGCCCGCACGGAGACGTCGACCCCGGCCGAGATCTCGGTGAACAGGGTGTCGAACGTCTTGTTGATCGTGTCGGTGAGCACGTAGGTGCCGGCCACGAAGCTCACGCCCAGCACGACGGCCATGGCGGTCAGGAACAGCCGCAGCTTGTGGGCGAGGACGCCCTTGAGGATGGCGCGGAGCACGGGCTAGTCCCCGAGCCCCTTCATGCGGTCCAGCACCCGTTCGGCAGTCGGGGCGGTCATCTCGTCGACGATCCGGCCGTCGACCAGGAACACGACCCGCTCCGAGTAGGACGCGGCCAGCGGGTCGTGGGTCACCATGACCACGGTCTGGCCGAACTCGGCCACCGACTTGCGCAGGAACTCCAGCACCTCGGCCCCCGCCTTGGAGTCGAGGTTGCCGGTGGGCTCGTCGGCGAAGACGATGCTCGGGCGCGACGCCAGGGCCCGGGCCGCGGCCACCCGCTGCTGCTGTCCGCCGGACAGCTCTGACGGCCGGTGGGTCAGGCGTTGGCGCAGGCCGACGATGTCCACCAGCCGGTCGACCCAGTCCTGGTCGGGCTGGCGCCCGGCGATGTCCATCGGGAGGGTGATGTTCTCGATGGCGTTGAGCGTCGGCACCAGGTTGTAGGCCTGGAAGATGAAGCCGATGTGGTCCCGCCGCAGGCGGGTCAGCTCCTTGTCGGGCAAGGCCGAGAGCTCGGTCTCGCCCACGAACACCTGACCGGAGGTGATGGTGTCGAGGCCGGCCATGCAGTGCATGAGCGTGGACTTCCCCGAGCCGGACGGGCCCATGATTGCGCTGAACTGGCCCGGGGCGAAGGCCACCGAGACGCTGTCGAGGGCCCGCACCGCGGCGCCGCCCTCGCCGTAGACCTTGACCAGGTCGACGGACCGTGCTGCGGGGGTCCGGGAGTCGGGCGGAGCTGCGGCAGGTTGCATGAGCGTGCTCATTTCTTCATGGGCCCCAACCCCGGTCGACTCTACCGACGCCCGACGGCGGGTACGGTCGGGGGCCGTGTGCGGTCGGATCGTCGTGGCTCGGTCGGTCGATGTGCTGGCCGGCTTCTTCGGCGTCTCCGATGTGGTCGCGCCCGAGCGGCCACCGAGCTGGAACGTCGCCCCCGGGGCCGAGATCCTGGCCGTGGCCGACACCCGCGCCGGCCGCCGCCTGGGCGCCATGCGCTGGGGGCTGGTGCCCTCGTGGTCGACCGACCCCGCCGGCGGGCGCCGGCCCATCAACGCCCGGGTGGAGAGCGTGCTCGACAAGGCCATGTTCGCCGAGTCGCTGGCCCGCCGCCGCTGCCTGGTCGTGGTCGACGGCTTCTACGAGTGGCGCAGACCGCCCGGGGCCCCCAAGCAGCCGTACTTCCTCGACCTGGCCGACGGGTCGCAGGAGCCTTTCGCCCTGGCCGGAATCTGGGACCGCAACGACGGCGAGGTGACGTGCGCGGTGGTGACCGCGCCATCCGACGACGAGCTGGCGTGGCTGCACGACCGGATGCCGGTCCGGCTCGGCCGTGGCCGGTGGGACGCGTGGCTGGACCCCTCGAACCACGACGTGGACGAGGTCATGGCCCTCCTGCACGAACCGGCCTCTGTGCGCCTGCGCGCCCGCCCCGTCGGGAGCCGGGTCAACAGCGCCCGCAACGACGGACCGGACCTGGTCACGATCCTGTCGGGCGAGGCCCAGACCCAGCTGCTCTGAGCCTGGTGGGATGAGCATGCCGATGCTCGAAAGGGCGGCTACGGGGTGGTCGTGGTCGTCGACTCGACGGCGGTCGTGGTCGTCGACTCGACGGCGGTCGTGGTCGTCGAAGTCGTCACCGGAGCGGCGGTCGTCGTGCTGGAACTGGGGCTGGAAGCCGGAGCCGTGGTCGTCGTCGACGCGGCATCCGGGCGGGGGCGGCCGATGGGGTAGACCTCCTTCTGGAGCACGTGGAGGAATCGCGCTGCGGCTTCATCGACAATCTGCTGGATGGCGGTGATGTCCAGCTCCGAGGTTCGCAGCATCTGGAGCTCTTGGCGGATGTCCGCTATCTCCCGGCGGCCGGCACCGGAGATCCGCACCCGGGTGTCGTTCTGGACGATCAGCTGGTAGGCCGAGGCCAGCGTCTGGCAGTTGGTGCAGTCACTGTTTATGGCCAGCGCGAGGTTGACCGGGACGAAGGTGTCAGGGCTTCCGATGACCACAAGGCCTTCGAGGGCGATGGCTACGGTCTGGCAATCCGTGCAGCTGGCCACCGCCACCGCCGCATTTGCGGCGTCGACGACATTGTCGTCCGTCTGGACGATTTTGAGGCTGATGGCGTACACCGTCTTGCCGTCGGTGGTGTTGACGGCGGCGGCGACGTTGTCGGTGGCGGCGCCAGGCGTGCCTACCGTCGTCGACGTCGTGGCCGACACGGTGTCCGACGTGCCGGAAGAGGAAAGAGGTGTGCCACCCTCGGCGAACGCCCACCCCCCCACTCCGACGACGAGGGCGCTGAGTGCGACCAGAATCCCGGTCCGTCGTGTGAGCTTCAGGTTGGGGACGTTCATGAAAGTTCCTCGAGAGTGTGAATCGCTCGACAGGATGACGACGGGCCGGCTGCGGCCCGCTTCCGACCCGTCTACCGGGTCCTCGTGGCCGGTCATACCATGACCGGGCTCTTCCTACGGAGCCCGGTCATGGGGAGACGGTTGAATCAGGTGGACTGGGTGATGTCGATGTCCTGCTCGGCGTTGGCGTAGGCCACCGAGCCGTCGCTCAGGATGTTGGCGGCGATGGCCGCGTTCACGGGAGCAGCGATGTTGGCGTTGATGAGGGACATCGCCTCACGATCGGGCAACTCCTCGACCGTCTCGGCATCCAACTCCGCAGGAGTCATCTCGGGCTTTGCGTCGTCCGTCATGTTGGTTTCCTCCCTGCCGTCTAGATGCCCTGGTCGATCGGGGCGCTCTGCTCGGCGTCGGCGTAGGCGATGGCGCCGTCGGAAAGGACGTTGGCGGCCACCGCGGCGTTGATCGGAATGGCGATGTTGGCGTTGACGAGAGACATGGCCTCTCGGTCGGGAAGCTCCTCGCCCGCCTGCTCCTGGAGCTCCTCGTCGGTCAGCTCGGGTGTGGTGTTCTCGGCGTTCATGAGTCTCCTTAGATGCTCTGGTCGATGTCGCCGGTCTGCTCGGCGTTGGCGATGGCGATCGAGTCGTCGGACAGAACGTTGAGGGCCGCGGCGAGGTTCACCGGAGCAGCCGCGTTGGCGTTGACGAGAGACATGGCCTCGCGGTCGGGAAGCTCCTCGCCGCCTTGGGCCTGCAGCTCCTCGTCGCTCAATGCAGGGGTGTGGTCGTTCTCCACGAGTCTCCTTAGATGCTCTGGGTGATGTCGCCGGTCTGCTCGGCGTTGGCGATGGCGATGGAGTCGTCGCTGGCCACGTTCAGGGCCACTGCCGCGTTGATCGGGGCAGCGAGGTTGGCGTTCACGAGCGACATGGCCTCACGGTCGGGAAGCTCCTCGCCGCCTTGGGCGTCCAGTTCCTCGCTGGTCAGCGCCACGTCGGTCTTGGGTGTGTTCTCGGACATGCTTCTTCTCCTAGTGAAAGGTGGGCTCGTTCCGCTGTCGACGTTCCGAGGACGGCACCGTGATCAGGTGGCCATTACGGCACCCCAGCCCGTCTCGTATCAGCCTTCCCGAAGACCGAGTCCGTCACTCCTGCCGCCGGACCTTCATCCCACGGAGGTCGTCGTGGAGGCGCGCCCGACGGTGGTGGTGGTCGCTCGCGGCTGCGTTGTCGAAGGCGCAACGGTCGTGGGGGTGACCGTCGTGGCGCTGCGGCCGGCCACGGTCGTTTCGGTTGGCTCGTCGGAAGGAGCCACCGTCGTGGTCGTTGACGGCCGCTCGGTTGTAACCGGGACCTTCTCGCCAGGCGGAACGACCAGGCGGCCCTCGTCGGCCGCCCGCTGCGCCGAAACCAGGCTCGGGCGGCCGCTCGGCACCTGGGCGATGGCGGCCACCCCCTCGGTCAGGGTTCCTCTCTCGCCGGGGCGGATCGGCTCGTAGTCCCCGTTGGGCAGCCAGGTGTAGGCGAGCCCCCCGACCACGGCCGCCATCCCGACGGCCGCGGCAACCCGGCCAAGGGGCTTGCCCTCGGTGGCCCTCCATAGCCGGCGCCCTCCCCGGCCGCCCAAGCGGGTAAAGGTCAGCACGATGCCGAACAGGGGCAGCACGAGGAGCAGGCACTGGAAGACGCCACCGGCCACGCCCACGAGGTCGCCATCGGCCAACGCCGTGCTGACACCGCCCGTCTTCTCGTCCAGGGACGCCCAGGCGGTAGCGAAGATGCGAGGGGCGTGAAGCAGGAGCAAAAGCAGCTGTAGGAGCAGCAGCGGGATGACGAGAAGGACCCACACGGTGACCACGAGGCGGGCGGACAGCTTCAGCTCGGCGACCTTGGGATCGGTCTTCTTCCAGGGGAGCGAGCTCAACAGGATCGGCTTCAGGCGGGAGAACAGGTCCGGGACACCCGTGAGGTCGGCCACGATGTAGTACCCGTCCAGGCGGAGGAATGGCAGGAGCTGGCGGGCGGCGTCGATGTGGCTGACGACGACGATCAGGATCAGGGACTCCCAGCCGGTGATGGCGTATAACCCGGCGACGGCGAGGATGAACAGACCGTTGAAGTACACGCCTGCGAGATCGGTACGCAGCCGGCCGGCCCGCCCCAGCCGGTACGAGTCCGTCACATCCGTGTAGAAGGCCGGGTACACGAGGTAGATGCCGGCGCCCATGGCACCCGGTTTGGCGCCGCCGTAGGCACACCCCGCGGCGTGGCCGAACTCGTGCCAGCCTGCGGCCAGGACGACCAATGCGAGGACAGGCAGCATCATTGTCGGGTTCTCTGCCGACTGACGGAAGGCCTGGGCCACTCCATGGTTCAGGAACAGCCAGGCGTCGAAAACGACGAGCCCCGCGAGGGCGGCCAGTACCATGGGGGGGAAGAACAGTGGCTTGAAGAGCGCAGCCACGCGCATGGAGGCCTGCTCCGGGACGATGGCCTTGCGGAACTTGAGAGCCAGCAGCGGGTCGGGCTTCTTCAGTTTCGGGGTCGAGCCATCGGCGGCGGCCAGCACACCGAGAGGACGGAGCTTCTCCTGCACGAGGGTGCGCACGTTGTCGGCGCTCACTGTCCGTCCGAACCGCTCGGTCACGGCGGCGGCGACGGCCGCTTCGTCGCGGCTGCCATCGCACTCCTCGGCCACCATGTACAGCAGCGGGGTGAGTTGGATGATCTGGCCGTCCCCCCGCCGGGCGAGGGCGGGGGGCTCCTTGTAGCCCGACCCGGCCGACTCGCCGATGAGCTCCACACCTTCCGCCAACCGTGGCGGAAGGGAGGGCGATCCGGTGGAGGGGCCCGTCGCTCCCGGCCCCCCTTTGTCGATCGGCGTGTCCGTCACGAAGTGCGAGTCAGCGGCACAGCCGGGCTCCAGGCAGTTCGTGGCGTGGGCATGGGAACCGTCCGCCGGGTGCGACTAAGGGCACGGCCGGGGTGGCGCCGAGCGACGAGGTCCTCTTCACTGCTTACCCTTCTTCACTGCCGACCCTTCCCGGGATCCAACAGGGAGGGCAGTACCCAGCACCGCCCGACCGGAACCGCCGGTTTTCCTACCTGCCTCTTCTAGACGCCGATGGTGCAGGGCGAGCGCCGCGGCTCATGGTCTCGAAGGGCTTTCGGGGGCGACGCCTCCCCGTCCGTCTTGATCAGGGTCGCCGGCGTCGTCGATGTGCTCGTGCACGACGGTCTCGCCGCCGCGCTGGACGATCTTCACGTGCTGGCGATTGCTCGCCACGCTGTCCTCACCGCTCTCACCGAGGGTCGCGGCGACGACAGCATTCACCGCCGCCACTGGGCCTTTGCCCTTCCGCTGCACGACCTTGCGCACCTTCATCGGCTGAGCACCGCCACGGCCTGGCGGTCGCAAAGCTCTTCGACGGGCTGGGCGCCCATCTCTCCGGGAATCAGCTCGTTGCCCTGGGCTGCTCTCGCCACACTGTCCTCCCTTTCGCCGGAAGGAGCTCCGATCGCGAAGTTCCACTCGACTCGTCGTGCCGGAACCCCTCGGTTGGTTCTCCGGCTCCGGCGTTTGTACCCGTCTACGCCCATCGCTCACCCAGCTTTGTAACCGCCACGGAGCCTGCCTCGGCGGCTGCGCATCGGCCCATCCCCCCGACGAGGAGACGCCCGGGCGGCCCTACCGCCTGCTGCTGGCGGCCATGGAGAGGGAGGGCAAGGCCAAGGAGCTCAAGCTGGCGTCTCAGATCATCAACTCACGGGTTACCGACCGGGATCCGAAGCTACCCGTCCAAGGCCAAGAAGAGCGCCTGACCCGCTGGCGTCAGGCCAGCTCCACCTCCACCGAAGAGGCCTCCGTCTCCTCGGTGACGAGCTCGGCGACGCGGCCGGCGTCGCGGACGTCGCCGGCGACCGTCTGGAGCGCGGCCAGGCGCTCAGGGGTGTCGCGCACGATCGCTCGGGCCACGTCGGCCCGCATGGAGGCTTGGGCCACGGTCTTGGCCTTGCGGACTTCGCCGAGCACGGTGGACGCCACGTCGAGGAGGCGGGGGTCGGCGTCCGGGCCCGCCGGGCCGCGCAGTTCGGTTGGGTTCGGCCAGGCGGCCCGGTGGACCGACCCGTCCTTCCACCACGACCAGACCTCCTCGGTGACGAAGGGCAGGAAGGGGGCGAACAGGCGGAGGAAGGCGGAGAGCGAGAGGGTGAGGGCCCGGTTGGCCGATGCCGCCCCCTCCTCGCCCTGACCCCCGTAGGCCCGGCCCTTGACCAGCTCGAGGTAGTCGTCGCAGAAGCCCCAGAAGAAGGACTCGGTGCGCTCGAGCGCCCGGGCGTAGTCGTAGCCCTCGAACGCGGTGGTGGCCTCCTCGACCAGAGAGGCCAGGCCGGCGAGCATGGCCTGGTCGAGCGGCGCGTTGACCTCGCCCTGGGGGCCGCCTTCCCGCTCAGGGGGCCGCTCGGGCCCGCCTTCCCGCTCAAGGGGCCGCTCGGGCCCTAGGCGCGAGAGGACGAACTTCGAGGCGTTGAGGATCTTGATGGCCAGCCGCCGGCCGACCTTCATCTGGCCCTCGTCGAAGGCGGTGTCGACGCCCGGCCGCCCGCTGGCCGCCCAGTACCGAACCGCGTCCGACCCGTACTGGTCGAGCAGGCCGATCGGGGTCAGCGCGTTCCCCTTGGACTTCGCCATCTTCTTGCGATCGGGGTCGAGCACCCAGCCGGAGATGGCGGCGTCGGACCACGGCAGCGTCCCGTGCTCGAGGTCGGACCGGACGACGGTGGAGAACAGCCAGGTGCGGATGATCTCGTGGGCCTGCGGCCGGAGGTCCATGGGGAAGACGCGCGAGAACAGGTCGGGGTCGTCGGCCCAACGCCCGGCGACCTGAGGGGTGAGCGACGACGTGGCCCAGGTGTCCATGACGTCGGGCTCGCCGGTGAAACCGCCGGGCTGATCCCGCTGCTGAGGTGAGAAACCTTCGGGCACGTCGGTGGACGGGTCGACCGGCAGCCGGCTCTCGTCGGGGAGCAACGGATCCTCGTAGAGGACCGAACCGTCGTCGCCGACCCGGTACCAGACCGGGAAGGGGACCCCGAAGAAGCGCTGGCGGCTGATCAGCCAGTCGGTGTTCAGGCCGGTGACCCATGACTCGTACCGGGCCCGCATGTAGGGGGGGTGCCAGCGCAGCTCGCGCCCCCGTTCCAGCAGGCGCTCCCTGTGGTCCAACGTGCGGATGAACCACTGCCGGCTGGTGAGGATCTCCAGCGGCTTGTTGCCCTTCTCGAAGAACTTGACCGCGTGCTTGACCGGCCGGGGCTCGCCGAGGAGGTCGCCCGACTCGGCCAGCAGCTCGACGATGCGTGCCCGCGCCGGCTCCATCTTCTTGCCGGTGAGCTCCTGCCACGCCGGCGAGGCCGGCAGGCCGGGGGGCGGCTCGGCCTGGATGCGCCCGTCCCGCCCGACGATGGTGCGCACCGGCAGCCTGAGCTCGCGCCACCACGTGACGTCGGTGACGTCGCCGAAGGTGCAGATCATGGCCACGCCCGTGCCCTTCTCGGGGTCGGCCAGCGGGTGGGCGACGACCGGCACCCGGGCACCGAACAGCGGCGTGGTGGCTTCCGAGCCGAACAGCGGCCTGTACCGGTCGTCGTCGGGATGGGCGACCAGGGCGACGCACGCCGGGATGAGCTCGGGCCGGGTGGTGTCGATCTCGATGCCCGTGCCGTCCGTCCCGCCGAAGCGGATGCGGTGGTAGGCGCCGGTCAGCTCGCGGTCCTCGAGCTCGGCCTGGGCGATGGCGGTCTGGAAGTCGACGTCCCACAGCGTGGGGGCGACCGCCTGGTACGCCTGCCCGCCGGCCAGCAGGTGGAGGAAGCCGCGCTGGGACGCCCGCTGGGCTTCGGGGCCGATGGTCGTGTAGGTCATGCCCCAGTCGACCGACAGCCCGAGGCGCCGCCACAGCTCCTCGAACGTCTTCTCGTCCTCGATCGTCAGCCGGACGCAGAGCTCCACGAAGTTGGGCCGGGAGATGGCAAGGGGAGGAGACGGCGGCTTCGGGGGCGGCGTGAAGTCGGGGTCGTAGGGCAGGGCGGGGTCGCAGCGGACGCCGAAGTAGTTCTGGACCCGGCGCTCGGTGGGCAGGCCGTTGTCGTCCCACCCCATGGGATAGAAGACCTCGCGGCCGCGCATGCGCCGGAAGCGGGCCACGGTGTCGGTGTGGGTGTAGGAGAACACGTGGCCGACGTGCAGCGACCCGCTGACCGTGGGCGGCGGGGTGTCGATGGCGTAGATCTCGGCCCGGGCCTTGGAACGGTCGAAGCGGTAGGTGCCGTCGGCCTCCCAGCGTTGGCCCCACTTCTGCTCGAGGCCGTCGAGTGCCGGCTTCTCAGGAACACGATTTTCGGGAACGTCCGGTGCGGGCACATGGGTACGGTAACCGGGTGATCCGCCTCCACGACACCGCATTGGGCCGCCTGGCCGACGTCGAGCTCAGAGACGCCGGGAAGGTCTCGATGTACGCGTGCGGGCCCACGGTCTACGACGTGCCCCACATCGGGCACGGCCGGATGGTGCTGGTGTTCGACGTGCTGCGCCGCTACCTCGAGTGGAGCGGCCTCGACGTGCGGTTCGTCTCCAACATCACCGACATCGACGACCAGATCATCCGCCGGGCCAACGAGGAGGGCCGGTCGTCGGCCGAAGTCGCTGCGGAGTACGAGGCGGCCTGGTACGACGCCACCGACCGCCTGGGGGTCAAGCGCCCCACGGTCGACCCCCACGCCACCGCCTACGTCGAGCAGATGGTCGACCTGGTCGCCGGGCTGGTGAAGGCGGAGAAGGCGTACGAGACCTCGGACGGCGTGTACCTGTCGGTGGACACCGTGCCCGGCTACGGGCTGCTGGCCCGCCAGTCGCTCGACAGCCTGCGCGCCGGCGCCCGGGTGGAGGTGGTGGAGGAGAAGCGGTCGCCCCTCGACTTCGCCCTCTGGAAGAAGGCCAAGCCGGGCGAGCCGACGTGGCCCTCCCCCTGGGGCGACGGCCGGCCCGGGTGGCACACCGAGTGCGTGGTCATGTCGCTCGACCTCCTGGGCGAGGGCTTCGACCTGCACGGGGGCGGCATCGACCTGGCCTTCCCGCACCACGAGAACGAGCGGGCCCAGGCGGTGGCCGCCGGCAAGGAGTTCGCCCGCCGCTGGGCCCACAACGGCCACGTGCAGGTGGCGGGCGAGAAGATGTCCAAGTCGCTCGCGAACTTCACCACCCTGACCGACCTGCTCGAGGCGGTCGACGCCCGCGCCTACCGCCTGGTCGTCCTCCAGTCGCACTACCGGGCGCCGGTGGAGGTCACCGGCCGCACCCTCGACCAGGCGTCGAACACCCTGGCCGGGCTCGACGCCTTCGCCCGCCGGGTGGCCGGGCTTCCGGCGGCCGCGCCCGACGCCGGTGCGCTCGACCGCTTCAAAGCGGCCATGGACGACGATCTGGACACCCCCCGCGCCATGGCCGAGCTGGCCGGGCTGGTGAAGGCGGCCAACACCGCCCTCGACGCCGGCGACCCCGCCGGTGCCGGGCCGCTGGCCGCCGCGGTGGGTGAGATGGCGAACGCCGTGGGGCTCCAATTGGTCGGTGCCGAGGACCAGGTTCCAGCCCACGTCGGCGACCTCGTCACCCGGCGGGACGAGGCCCGCGCCAGGCGCGACTTTGCCGCCGCCGACGCCCTTCGCGACCAGCTGGAAGGCCTCGGATGGGCGGTCGAAGACACCCCCGCCGGGACCCGGGTACATCGCAAAGACACCTAGAGACACGGACGATTTCGACTGGTAACTTCGCCCGCGGGGAATTCGCTTCTGCACGGCATCACCGCACGGCACGGTTAAGGCAGTCCCCCATAGCAAGTCCAAACGCGAGAAGGGGGATCGCCAAAGTGGCGACCGGAACCGTCAAGTGGTTTAACGCCGACAAGGGCTACGGGTTCATCCAGCAGGA